>DATFCO010000305.1:0-6644 GCA_035253005.1 Rhodanobacteraceae bacterium | reverse complement strand
CGAAAACGCTCCGCCAACGGCAACACGCTCTCCTCGTTGACGCCGCGCAGCACCACGCAATTGATCTTCAGTGCGTCGAAGCCGGCGCATTCCGCGGCTTCGATCGCCGCCAGCGCTCGCCCGACTTCGCCGTGGCCGCCGGCCATGCTTCGATAGACGTCGGCATCGAGGCTGTCCAGGCTGAGCGTGATGCGATGCAGACCGGCGTCGCGCAGTTCGTGCGCGACGCGCGGCAACAGCGCGCCGTTGGTGGTGAGCGCCAGATCCTCGACGCCGTCGATGCGCGCCAATCGCACGATCAAATCCGGCAAATCGCGGCGCAGCAATGGTTCCCCGCCGGTGATGCGCAGCTTGCGTACGCCGAGAGACACGAAAATGCGTGCCAGCCGTTCGATCTCGTCGAAGGACAGCCTTTCGCGCGCACGCAGGAACGCGTGATCGTGCGCGTACTGCTCTTCCGGCATGCAATAAGGGCAGCGGAAGTTGCAGCGGTCGATCACCGAGATGCGCAGATCGGCGAGCGTACGCCCCAGCGCATCCGCCGGCGCGGTGATCGTTTTGATCTTCAATGGAATCGGAGCGGTCATCGTATCCCTAGCCCGCCTTCGGGTGCGCCGATTCGGGGGCATGCAGCGGATAGCGCATCCCGGGCTCTGCGACGTGATAACCGCGGTGCATCAGCTCGCGACCTTCTTCGGCGCTGGCGTAGTGATACAGCAGCAGACGCGCGCGCAATGACTCCGGATATTCACGTTCCAGATCTTCAAGACCCGTGTGTGAAGGATTGCCGTGCAGCGTGCAATCGTGCGCGATCAGCGTATTGCCCGGCGCGTATTGCTCCAACATTTCCGGAATCGGACGTGTGTCGCCAGTCCAGGCGAAGCAGCCGCGCAGAGCGAGTCCGAACGATGTGTTCGGCGCATGGTGGCGAGTAGGGAAAACATCGAACCACAAACCTTCGTGCCAGAAGCCGCGCGACAGTGCGATCAGATGAAACGCATCCCAGAAATTGATGCCACCTTCCGCGACCGCGTTCGGATAATCCGCCACACGCGCTTGCAGCAGCGGCACCAGCGCGGCGTGCGCAAACAATTTCACCTGACCGCGCAGCTCGGGATCGAACCACGCACGATAGAACAAGCGCTCCAAACCGGCCACGTGATCCATGTGCGTGTGCGTGATGTACACCGCGCGCGGCGCTTCGCCGTAACTTTCGAGGTAACGCGTCAGGGTTTCGGGACCACAGTCGATCAGTAGCAGCGGCGTGCCATCGCGCTCCAGCACCGCACCGGACGAACCCAGTTCCACGGCTTGTGCCGCTCCGGTGCCCAATACGTGCAGTGCGTAACTCATGACGATATCGCCGCTTCGTAGGCACGCATCAGCGGTGTCCAGATCTCGTGATCCAGCCGCATCTCGTCGCTGTCGCAAGCGCCGAGTTTCAGCAGCGAACGCCGCAGCCGGCGAAGGTTGGCGAGCTGCCAGTCGCCATGATTCCTGCGGATCCGCCCGCGGTCGAAATCCACCAGCCACAAGTCCTTCGGTGCGACCAACACGTTGTGTGCATTGAGGTCGGCGTGGTCCACCTTCGCCGCGTGGAACCCCGCGAGCAAAGCGCCAACGCGCGCGGCGAGCTTCGCGTTGAGGGCTCGTCGCGCGGTCATTTCCGCCAAAGTATGCGCGTGCTCGATGCGGCGCGTGAGCAGGTCCGCGGTGTAGTGCACGCCGCTGCGCAGATAGCGCGCCGCCACAGGCTCCGGCACCGGCAGCGCACGAGCATGCAATTCGGCCAACAGGCGGAACTCGGCGAAACCGCGGGTGCGCTCGCGGCCGTTCCACAGATAGCGGTCGCCCAGAATCGGCGCGACCATGCCGCCGCGGTGGTAGTGGCGCAGCGCGCAGATTCCGGCGGGCGTGTCGACGAAGACCACACTGCCGCGGCCGCCGTGCGCATTGTCCAGAAGTTTTCCCTGCGCTTGCCAGTGCTCCGGATCGAACCAGGCATTCTCGGGTTGGACGGCGAGCCCGGCGTCGAACAGAATCGCACCCGTCCCCGCCGCGTGGATGCGGGTGTCCGCCATGGCCTGCCGCAAGGCAGCCGGAACCCTGGTATCGCTCATGATCACCGCGCAAGTCTAGCAAGCCCGCATGTCCACCACGCCTCCGCAATCGCTATGCCTGCTGCGCACGTCCGCATTGGGCGATGTCACGCACGTGGTGCCGCTGGTTCGCACGCTGCGAACGGCGTGGCCCCAGGCACGGCTGACGTGGATCATCGGCAAGCTGGAAGACAAGCTGGTCGGCGATATCGAGGGCGTGGAGTTCATCGTTTTCGACAAGTCGTCAGCCTGGCGCGGCTATCGCGACGTGCGCCGCGCTTTGCGCGGGCGCCATTTCGATGCGCTGCTGCACATGCAGGTTGCGCTGCGCGCCAATCTGCTGAGCTCGTGCGTGCAAGCCGATCGCCGCATCGGCTATGACAAGGCGCGTTCGAAAGATTTGCACGGTCTGTTCGTCAACGAGCGAATCCCCGCGCGCAGCGGTGAACACGTGCTGGATGCGATCGGAAGTTTTGCCGAACCGCTGGGTCTGAAGCAGACGCAGGTGCGCTGGGATATCCCGGTTCCGGAGGAAGCGCGTGATTGGGCGGCACAGCAGTGGCGCGACGACGAGCGCGTGCTGATCATTTCGCCGTGCTCCAGTCATGCGCTGCGCAACTGGCGCGCCGAGCGATATGCAGCGGTCGCGGATTACGCAGCGCATGCGCTGGGCTTGCGTGTAGCGCTCTGCGGCGGGCTTTCGCCGCGGGAACGCGCAATGGGCGACGCGATCCTTGCCGACATGAAAACGCGACCGCTGGACCTGATCGGTCGCGACACGCTGAAGCGTGCGTTGGCGTTGTACCAGCGCGCGGTCGCCGTGCTGACGCCCGACGCCGGACCGATGCACATGGCCAATGCGGTCGGCGCGAAGGTGATCGGCCTGCACGCGGCCAGCAATGCCGCGCGTTCCGGTCCGTATTCCGACCGCCGCTGGTGCGTGGACCGCTACGATGGGGCCGCGCGTAAGTTCCTGCACAAGAACGCGAGCGAAATTCCCTGGGGCACCAAGATCGAATATCCGGGCGTGATGGATTTGATCGGGGTGGGCGACGTGGTGGAGCGGCTCGAAGCGCTCGTCCACGCGTTGTAGGAGCTTGCGTGCAAGCGACCGTCGCGAGCAGGCTCGTTTCCTAGAACTACGCGCCGTAGTCCTGGTACGACTTTTCCTCGATCAAGCGCGAACCCAGCTTCTCGTTGATCGCACGCTTCACCGCGGCGCGGCGGTCATTGGTGATGTACACCGCGCGCGCCAGCTCGATGAAGCGCTTGTCAAAGGCCTGGCTCTTCTCTTTCAACCGGATTTCGTCCTCGATCTCCCACAGCGCTGCGTTGATGCGCTTCAGCTCCACGCGTTCCGCGGAGATGTCCGTGGCAGATGCGGCGTCGTTGGCCCAGGTCGCGCCCAGCAATTCCAGTTCCTCGCGCACATTGGCGAGCTTGGTGTGATCGGTCATCCGCTCGGACTTGATCTCGAGGATGGTGAGTTTGTCGATCAGCTCGCCGTAGGAGATGGGAACGGAGATCAGGCTCATGGCGAGAACGAGGGGAACGTATGGGTAATCTGGCGGAGAGGGTGGGATTCGAACCCACGTTACGGTGAAACCGTAAACCGGATTTCGAATCCGGCGCATTCGACCACTCTGCCACCTCTCCGCGGCGGCGAACACGAAATGATAAGCGGCGGTGCGGATAGTGACAACCGCGGCGTGAGCGTGCATCCTGCCGCCCCATGATCGAATTCGGACACGCCACCCACGTCGGCTTGCGTCGTGCGCACAACGAGGATACCTACTGGGCCGACGGCGCGTTGGGCTTGTGGCTGGTGGCCGACGGCATGGGCGGCCACGAGCACGGCGAAGTGGCGAGCGCAGTCGCGCGCGACACGGTGGTGCGCGAAGTTGTCGCGGGCGGCGGTCTGGTCGATGCGGTGCGGCGCGCGGACGAATCGATCATCGCGTTGTCGCAGAAGCGCAGCGAAGCGTTGCCGATGGGTACCACCGTCGCGGCCCTGCGTGTGCACGACAGGGACTACGAAGTCGCCTGGGTCGGCGACAGCCGCGTCTATCTCTGGCAGGAAGGCGCGTTACGGCAGTTGTCGCAGGACCATTCCTACGTCCAGGAACTGGTCGCACAGGGCGCAATCAGCGCAGAGCAGGCGCGCAGCCATCCGCACCGCAACATGGTGACGCAGGCGCTGGGCATTACCTCGCCGCAGGAACTGCACGTGGAAACCCGCCAAGGCACGTTGCAATCGGGCATGCAGTTCCTGCTGTGCAGCGACGGCCTGACCGAGGAAGTGGAGGACGAAACGATCGCGCGTGTGCTGGCACGCGACGATCTGGCCGCGCAGGAGTGCGTCGAACATCTGGTACTGGCCGCGCTGGACGGCGGCGGCAGCGACAATGTCACCGTGCTGCTAGTCAGGGTCCTCTAACCCGCTGCCTCGATGGCCGCTCCGGTTTCGAGTTTTCGCCACAAGCTGCCGTTTGCGCTCGCGCGATCCAGCGCCTCCAGCCGTGCCACATGCGCGGTCTGCGCGTGAGCGTCCGCGTACAGCACGCGCGTCCGCGCGACCGCGATGACATCGATGCTGGGCGCGAGCACGGTGGCCACGGTGTCGATGGCAAAGCTCAACGCGCTCTGGCCCGCCGTCATCGCCAACCAGACGTCGGCCAGCAGGCGTGCGTCCAGCAAGGCGCCATGCAGTTCGCGGTGGCTGCAATCCACGCCGAGGCGTTTGCACAACGCGTCCAGGGTATTTTTCTGGCCAGGATATTTTTCGCGCGCGAGGCTGAGCGTATCGACGATGCGTGCGTGATCGGCCACGCGGCCGTGCTGCGCGCCGCAAAGCACGAGTTCGGCATCCAGAAAACTCACATCGAAGGCCGCGTTGTGGATCAGCAGTTCGGCGCCATGGATGAATTCCAGCCATTCCTCCACGATCTCGGCGAAGCGCGGTTTGTCGGCCAGAAAGTCGTCGGTGATACCGTGCACCGCCAGCGCACCGGCCTCGCTGGTGCGTTCGGGATTGAGATAACGATGGAAGGTGCGGCCGGTGGGACGGCGTTCCACCAGTTCCAGGCAACCGATTTCGATAACGCGATGACCGCGCCCGGCTTCCAGGCCAGTGGTTTCTGTGTCGAGCACGATCTGCCGCATGAATTCTCCAATGGCGCAAGACCTGTCGCGCAAAGCCGCGCCGCGCTTTCCGCCGTTCGCTAATCGCTCGCGGCGCCGGCACTTCCCTGTGCCGTAGTTGACTTGTCGCGTATGCGCTGTGCCTGTTCGCGCGCGGCGCGATCCACGATTTCGTTTTCCGCGTGGCCGGAATGTCCGCGCACCCAGCGCCAGCTTATCTTATGCCGTGCCGCCGCTGCAGCGAGCCGTTCCCACAAATCCTGATTCTTCACCGGTTTCTTGCCGACGGTGCGCCAGCCGTTGGCGCGCCAACGCGGCAACCATTCCTCGATGCCCTGCCGCAGGTACTGCGAATCGGTGCTCAATTCGATTTCGCATGATCGGTTCAATGCCTCGAGCCCCGCGATCGCCGCGTACAGTTCCATGCGGTTGTTGGTGGTGATGATCTCGCCACCCGCGAGCAATTTTTCGTGCGCGCCGTAACGCAGCAACGCCGCCCACCCGCCCGGCCCGGGATTTCCGAGACACGCACCGTCGGTGAAGATTTCCACCTGGAATCCATTCATGAGCGATGTGCGCCGGGCATCCAGGGCGCATGTTCGGCGACGGCGCGTGCTCGCCGCGTTTGCATGCGCTGCGCGATCATCGCGTCGTCGCGCTTGCGCGCCGACAGCAACCAGGCTTCTCCGCAAGTACGTTCCAGCCAGCGCGGCATGCTGCGCGTGCTGGGCCACGCCGCACCACACCGCGACGGCTCGCCCACGGCGAGGCCGGCGTCGAGCAGCGCGCTCCTCCATCGGTGTGAGGCCACGGCGCGCAGGAAAACTTCTCCGCGCTTTCGACGGGCGGCCCACCAAGGCCGCCAGAGAGACAACGGATGGCATTCGATCACCAGCAGCAGACCGTGCGGGGCGAGTACGCGTGCGGCCTCGGCCGCGACCTGCCGCGGCGAAACTCCCGCGCCGGCCAGGTGCCGGATCAGGACTGCTCCGAAGCTGTTGTCGCAGAACGGCAGCGCGTCGGGCGCGGCACGCAACGGGCCTGCGAGATCGCCGCGTCCGCTCAGCTCCAAAGCGGTCCAGCGTCCCAAGCCGGCGGTCTGCGGCGCGGGACCGGCGATCGCATCCAGCAGCAGCGCGTGAGTGCCGGCGACTCGCGCCAGGCGTGACAAGGATTCAGCCGCGGTGCGGCTCGCCAGTGCGGTGAGGATCGGATCGCGCGACGGATTGGGCTCGGCTTGCTGCATCGGTGTTTGCGGCGATCTAGGACCTGTTAACGCTATCCCAAACGAGCCGCGTTGCTTCCGCAGCGGCTGTCAGACAAGGTGCGCGCCGTAGCGCCATAGCCAGACTATGGTCAAGGCGCGCGCCGCAGTATGGCGGTCGCTGCGGAGCAACCCGAAGG
>DATFCO010000304.1:0-5588 GCA_035253005.1 Rhodanobacteraceae bacterium | reverse complement strand
GGCAAGCAGATCGTGATGGCGTTGGGCGCGTGGTCGCCGAAAATCGCGCGGCACTTGCATCTGCGTCTGCCGATCCAGCCCGGCAAGGGTTATTCGATCACCACGTCGCTCCCCGATCCCGCACCGCAACGCCCGCTGGTGCTGCGCGAACCGGGCGTGTGCGTCACCACCTGGCCCTCGGGTTTCCGCCTGGGCAGCACGATGGAATTCGCTGGTTACGACGATTCGCTCAACCGCACGCGGCTGGATGCGCTGCGCCGTGGCGCGCAAGCATATCTGCGCGCGCCGTTCGGCGACGAACTGCGCGAAGAGTGGTGGGGGTGGCGGCCGATGTGCGTGGACGAAGTGCCGCTGATCGGCCCGGCTTTTTCGCGTTGGCATAACCTCTTGCTCGCCACGGGCCACGGCATGCTGGGCGTCAGCATGTGCGCGGCGACCGGTGAGTTGATTGCGGCGTTTATTTGTGGCACGCCAACCGCGCTCGATCCTCGACCGTACATGCCCACGCGTTTCGGCCTGTGAGCGCGATGATCGATACGCAATCCGATCTGCTAGTGATCGGCGGCGGTTCGGCCGGGTTGGCGCTGACGATCCGCGCGGCGCGTCACGGGGCGAAGGTCACGTTGTTCGAACCGCACGACCTGGGCGGCACCTGCGTCAACCGCGGCTGCGTGCCAAAGAAGGCGATGTGGCTGGCGGCCGAGCTGGCGCGGATGCAGGCAATGGCCGTCGAGATCGGCTTCGATTCGAAACCCGGCGCATTGGATTGGCCGTCTTTCATCGAACGCCGCGAAGCCTACATCGCGCGTGCGCGCCAGGCGTATGCGCGCCGGCTGGAGGAATACGGCGTGCGCGTGATCGCGGCCTCCGCGCAATTCACCGACGCGCATACGCTGCAAGCCGATGGCGTGCAGTACCCCGCACCGCACATCGCCATCGCAACCGGTTCGCGGCCGCGCGTGCTGGATCTGCCCGGCGCGCAGCTCGGCATCGATTCGGACGGATTCTTCAAGCTGCGCGAAGCTTCAAGTCGCGTCGGCATCATCGGCGGCGGCTACATCGCGGTGGAACTGGCCGGGGTGTTGAATTCATTGGGCGCGCGGGTCGAACTGTTTTCGCGCAGCCGGCTGCTGTCGCATTTCGATGCGGATCTGGGCGACGCGTTGTGCGCGGCGATGGACGCTCAGGGAATCGTGCAGCACGGGCAGTGCGCCGTGCGCGGCGCGCTGCGCGAAAATCAGGCACTGTGGCTGGATTGTGCCGACCATGCGCGGCATGGTCCGTACGATCAGATCATCTGGGCGGTCGGGCGGGTGCCGAACATCGAATCCTTGCAACTGGATGCGGTGGGCGTGCGCCTGCGCAACGACGGTCATATCGCCACCGACAAGTACGAGAACACCAGTGTGCCCGGCGTATACGCGGTCGGCGACGTCAACGGCAAGCGCGCATTGACGCCGGTGGCGATCGCCGCGGGCCGCGCATTGGCGGAGCGCCTGTTCGGCGGCGACGAAGACGCGCATCTGGATTACGCCAATATCCCGAGTGTGGTGTTTTCGCATCCCCCGGTGGGCAGCGTCGGCTTGTCGGAAGCGCAGGCGCGCGCGCAATACGGCGACGAGGTCAGGCTGCACTTGGCCACATTCGTGCCGATGCTGGAGCGCCTGGCCGATCACGAGCAATCCACGCGCATGAAGATGATCACCATCGGCGACGAAGAACGCATTGTCGGCCTGCACGGCATCGGGCCGGGCATGGACGAAATGCTGCAAGGCTTCGCGGTGGCCGTGCGGATGGGCGCCACGCGCACGGATTTCCTGCGCACCGTGGCGATACACCCCACGTCGGCGGAGGAGTTTGTATTGATGCCGTAGCGCTACACTTCGGCGATGGAACATTTCACCCTTCACCGCGGCAGCGTGCCGCTGCTGGTCAGCCTGCCGCACGACGGCACCGCGATTCCGGACGAGATCGCCGCGCGCATGACGCACCAAGCCTTGCGCGTGCCGGATACCGACTGGCACGTCGGCCGCTTGTATGCGTTCGCGCGGGAACTCGGCGCTTCCGTGATCCTGCCGCGCTGGTCGCGTTACGTGGTCGATCTCAACCGCCCGCCGGATGGTCACGCGCTGTATCCCGGCCGCAGCGAAACGGCATTGGTTCCGTTCCAGACTTTCGCCGAAGAATCGATTTATCTGGAGAACCAGGCACCGCACGCGGAAGAGATCGCGCAACGCGTGCAGCATTACTGGCGCCCCTATCACGCTGCGCTGCGCGAAGAGTTGCAACGGCTGCGCGCGCAACACGGACATGCCGTGTTGTGGGATGGTCATTCGATCCGGAGCCGCGTACCGATGTTCTTCGAGGGACGCCTGCCGGATTTCAATCTCGGCACGGCCGACGGGTCGAGTTGTTCCGAAGAATTGCAGAGGCGGCTGGAAGCGGTATTGCGCGCGAATTCCGGCGGCGGCGAAGGCGGTTACGATCACGTGGTGAATGGCCGCTTCAAGGGCGGCTACATCACCCGCCATTACGGGGATCCGGAAGGCGGCGTCGACGCGGTGCAGCTGGAGCTGGCGCAGTGCACCTACATGGACGAGGACAGCTTCGAATACCAGCCGCACCGCGCGGCGCCCGTGCAGCGCGTGATCCGGGCGCTATTGGAGACCTGTCTGACAACTTGACGGCTGCAGCCGAAGGAGGCGCAATGGACGATGCGAATGCGTCACCACAGACCGCGCGCGAAGAGCCTGCGCGCTACACGCCGGACGGCTACCGCGCCGGCATCATCACCGCGATCTCGGTGCTGGTGGGCTTCTCCCTGTCCTTCCTGCGTTATTGGGCGTTCGAGGCGACGCAGGAGTGGTCGTGGCGTTTCAGTATTTCCACCGTGCTGATGATCGTCTCGATGCTGATGCAACTGGTCGCGCTGTTCCGCTCGTTGCAGATCGAGGATCACGAAATCGCGCACTACCGTAATACCTGCCGCTGGCTGGTCTGGGGCGTGGCGCTAATGATCTTGGCGCTGATCTTCGCCGCGATGGAAGTGTCGTTAGGCGCGAAAGGGCCGGCCGTGTTCTGATCAGCCGCGGACACGCGCGATGCACTTCAGTTCGATCGCGATCGGCGTGGGCAATGAAGTGATGCCCAGCGTGGTGCGGCAGGGCGCGCGGGCCGGATCCGGAAAATATTCGGCCCAGACCGCGTTGTAAGCCTTGAAGTTGCGCGCCATGTCGGTGAGGAACACGGTCACGTCGATCAGGTTTTCCCAGCGCGCGCCGCTGGCCTCCAGCACCGCACGCACGTTGGCGAATACTTGGCGCGTCTGCGCCTCGATGTCACAGTCCACGAGCGCACCGCCGCTGCCGTAAACATTGCCGGGAATCTCATTGCTTCCGGGGACGCGCGGGCCGATGCCGGAAAGGAACAACAGCTCGCCTGCGCGGCGCGCGTGCGGATAAGCGCCGACCGGCGCGGGAGCAGAAGCGGTCCGGATCGAATCGCTCATGGCTGCGTCGGTGTCGCCGGTGAAGTGCGGTTCGCGGTGGTTGTGGCATCGCCCACCGAGGCGCGTCCGCCGGTTTCCGCGACCGTAATCGATTGTCGCGCGATGAGTCGGCTGTTTTCGTCGCTCACGCTCAGGCGGTAGTTGCCGGGACGCAGATACAACTCTCCCGAAGGCACCGAGCTGTTCGAGGTGGTAATCCGCACGTTGCCGAACATCGTCAGCGGGATGACATCCAATACCATGCGGTCGGCGGGAATCGCATCGTCGCCTTCGTTCGAATAGCGGGCCTCGATCAGGCAGGGAAACCGGTTCTGACAAATTCCGCCATCGATGTAATACGGCACGCGCAGACCGCCCAGCGTCAGCCAGGTCGGACGCCCGTCGCGTGAATGCGTCATCGGAAAGAACACGCTGACGTCGTAACCGGGTCGCAGCGACCACGGCTTGCCGTCCTTGTCGACGAACACGATCGGCTGGCTCGGATTGAGGGATTGCACCACGGAGGTGTAATACGGATGATCCAATACGCTGCCGTCGTGCGAGATCAGCATGGTCTGCTCGACCGCCAGCGGCTGGATTCCGGTGTCGTCGATGAAATGCTCGGCCATCGATTGCGCGCCGAGGAACTTGCCCTGCTTCTGGATGTGCGCGTACCCGGCATTCACCACCAACCGGGTATTCGGGTCGTCCTTGAAGAGACCGGCAAGATGGCGTGCTTGCTGCGCTTCGCGCGCATCACCCTGGTACTGATCGTCGGCCTCATAGGCGACCACCTTGAAGCCCAGCTTCAGCGCCTCGCGCACCATTTCCGCGTACACCGGCTCGCGCGTGTAGAAGCCGGAGGTCGCGATGGGATAGCCGCGCTTCTGCAAATCGGAGTCGTTGCGATACAAGGTCTCGGCGGCGAAGGTATTGAATCCCTCCGCGCGCAACGCCTTCAGCAGTTGCACGGTGAGCGAGCGCGTCAGCGGCACATTGTGCGCTTCGTTGAGGAACACGGCCTTGTACGATTTCGCCAGATTCGGGATATAACTCACGGCCGGCACCGGATGCCAGCCCGGTTGCCCCAGCGGCGAAGGCGCGTCATCCGACAGTGGCTGTTCCTCGATGGAGAAGCTCTGCAACGCGTCGGAATAGTCGCCGATGAAGGTCTGGTACCAAGACAGGTACTGGCCGAAGATCACCCGGAAATTCGAATTGTCGCTGGCCGCGTAGGCGCGGCGCATCACCTGATATTGCGCGAGAAGGCCCTTGCGTCGCTGCGCGTCCTGCATGATCTGCTCGGAGCGCTCCACCGCCTCCACCTGCTGCGCGCGAACGCCGATGGCGCTGAGATCGTTTTGCGCGCGCGCGGCGCTCGACGCCAGCAGCACGGCGAGGATCAGGACCTGCATTGCGCGTGCAAGCATGCGTTGCTCCACATCTGCGACGGCAGGATAGAACGCCAAAGCGGCGACGCTTCGTCGTACATGCAACGGTGGCAGTGTACGTTGCCCGGACGGGGTCGTGGCTGTGTCGAAAGTCGCGGAAGTGGACTGTCTCAGAAGTTCGCCGCCGCGGCGCGCTGCAGGGTGCGCATATACGCTTCTTCCAAATCGTCAGGCCGCGCGACGTCCATGCCCAGATCGCGGATGCGTCCGTCGGAGAGGCCGTAGCACCAGCCGTGCACGGCCAGTTCTTGGCCGCGCTCCCAGGCGTCGCGCACCACGGTGGTGCGGCAGACATTCACCGCCTGCTCGATCACGTTCAGTTCGCACAGCCGGGCGTGGCGCGAATCCGCCGGCAACGACTCCAGCATCGCCGCATGCGCCGCGCGCACGTCGCCGACATGGCGCAGCCAGTTGTCGGCCAGCCCCACGCGGCGGTTCTCCAGCACCGCCTGCACGCCGCCGCAGCCGTAATGGCCGACGACCATGATGTGCTCGACCTTCAGCACGTCCACCGCGAACTGCATCACCGACAGGCAATTGAGATCCGCATGCACCACCAGATTGGCGACGTTGCGGTGCACGAATACCTCACCGGGCGCCAGATCCACGATCTGGTTGGCCGGCACGCGCGAATCCGAGCAGCCGATCCA
>DATFCO010000303.1:0-2926 GCA_035253005.1 Rhodanobacteraceae bacterium | reverse complement strand
CTGATGACCGATGCGCCTTCCACCGTTCCGGATGCACAGTTGAAGGAACTGCACGTGCAGGTGCGTCCGGATCACGTCGCGAAAGCGTGAGCGAACACATCATCCTGCTGCACGGCCTCTGGATGCGCGGATTCTCGATGCTCGCGCTGCGGCAGCGCCTGTCGCAAGCTGGTTTCCAGGTACACGGTTTCGAATACGCCAGCGTGGCTGCGCAGCCGCAGAGTTCACTGATCCGCTTGCGCAATCGCATGCGCGCACTGGTGGACAATCGCGGCGCATCGAAAGTGCATCTGGCAGGTCACAGCCTGGGCGGTATCGTCGCGCTGCAATGCATGCGCGATGACGAAAACTTGCCGCCGGGCCGGATCGTCTGTCTCGGCACGCCGCTCACTGGCAGCGCCGCTGCGCGCGGACTGCTGGAATGGCCATTGGGCGAACGCATGCTCGGCTACAGCATGCGCGCGCTGCTGGATGGCGTGCCTGCGTGGCGCGGCTCGCGCGAGGTCGGCGTAATCGCCGGCACGTTGCAACATGGGCTCGGTGCCTGGCTCGGGCATTTCCAGGGCGAGCACGACGGCACCGTCGCGGTGGAAGAAACCCGCTTGCCGGGGATCACGGATCACTGCGTGGTCCAGGCCTCGCATCTCGGCCTGCTGTTTTCCGCCGAAGCGGCGGAACAAGCCATCGCGTTCCTGCGCAACGGCAGATTCGACAAGCATGAACGCGCCGGCGCGCTGGTTTCGGATTGACGCGCCGACGCACGTAACCGATTACAATTCGCCGCTTGCTTTTCGTGGAATCGCATATGGGTCGGGGACCATCCATCGAAGGCCGCAAGAATGCCGAAGACGCGCGCCGCGGCCGCATGTTCACCAAGCTGTCGCGCGAGATCAGCGTGGCGGCGCGCACGGGCGGCGGCGATCCGGCCGGTAATCCGCGCTTGCGCACTGCAATCGACAAGGCGCTCGACGCCAACATGACCAAGGACACCATCGAGCGCGCGATCAAGAAGGCGACCGGCGAACTCGAGGGCGTCACATACGAAGAAGTACGTTATGAGGGCTACGCGCCGGGCGGGGTCGCGGTGATCGTGGATTGCGTCACCGACAACCGTCAGCGCGCGGTGGCAGACGTGCGCCACGCATTCGGCAAGTTCGGCGGCAATATGGGCACGGAAGGTTCGGTCGCGTATCTGTTCAAGAAGCGCGGCGTTATTTCCTTCGGCAAGGGCGCGAACGAGGAAAAAATCACCGACGCTGCGATCGAAGCCGGTGCCGAGGACGTGGTGACGAATGCGGACGGTTCGATCGACGTGCTGACCACGCCTGACGATTTCGAAACGGTGCGCGACGCGATGCAGAAGGGCGGTTTGCGTTCCGAACATGCGGAGGTGACCCTGCGCGCCGACAATAAGGTCGCGGTCTCCGGCGAGCACGCCGAACAGGTTTCCGATCTGCTGGAATGGCTGGAAGAACTCGACGACGTGCAGGACGTGTATTCGAACGCGGCTTTGTCGCGGGCGTGAGCGACGCGCCTGCGCGCCAGCCGATCCCCATGCAAAGTCTTCTCATCCTCGGCATCGACCCGGGCAGCGTGCGCACCGGCGTCGGCGTGATCGAAGCCGACGGCAACGGAACCTTGCGTTGCGTGCACCACTGCATGCTGAGCGTGGGCGGCGAGGACGAATTTCCGCAACGGCTGGCACGAATCTACGACGGCCTGCTTGCGATCATCGACCAGTACCATCCGGTGGAGGCCGCGATCGAGCGCGTATTCATGGCCAGGAATGCGGATTCGGCATTGAAGCTGGGGCAGGCGCGCGGTGCGGCGATCTGCGCGGCGGTGAGCCGCGCGTTGCCGGTGCGCGAATACGCGCCGACCGCGATCAAGCAGGCGGTCGTCGGTGGCGGCCGCGCCGAGAAGGCGCAGGTGCAGCACATGGTTTCGGTGCTGCTGGGTCTGCACGAACGATTGCAGGCCGATGCGGCCGATGCGCTGGCCGTGGCGATCGCGCACGCGCACACGCGCGAAGGCGCGCAGCGCATCGGCATTCCCGCAACAGCGTGGAGGCGACGCCGATGACTGCCAGCTTTTTCCTTCTCCCCTTTGGGGAGAAGGTGCTGAAGGCGGATGAGGGGGTGGCCCTGCACTGCGGAAGGATCAGCAGTTCGCTGCGCTCACTCCCCCTCACCCTAACCCTCTCCCCGCCGGGGAGAGGGGAATTTTTTGGAGCGGCATTGTGATCGGCCGTTTGCGCGGAACGCTGGTCGCCAAACAGCCGCCGTGGATCGTGCTGGATGTGGGCGGCATCGGCTACGAACTGGAAGTGCCGATGTCGACGTTGTACGACCTGCCGGAAACCGGGCGCGAAGTGACGTTGCTGACGCATTACGCGATCAAGGAAGACACCGCGGCGTTGTACGGTTTTCTGCGCGAAGAAGAGCGCGCGCTGTTCCGCAACCTGCAGAAGGTGAGCGGCATCGGCGCGCGCATTTCGCTGGCGGTGTTGTCGGGCGTCAGCACCAACGAGTTCGCGCGGCTGGTGCACGATTCGGATATTGGCGCGCTGACGCGCATCCCCGGGATCGGCAAGAAAACCGCCGAGCGCATCGTGGTGGAACTGCGCGATCGCATCGACGCGATTTCGCCCTCGCAGCCGCGCGCGCAAGGCAAACCTTCATCGCCCCAGGAAGAAGCGGTCGCGGCTTTGCAACAACTCGGCTACAAGCCGGCCGAAGCCGCGCGCCTGGCGAGAGAGGCGGCAAGCAACGGCGACGATGCCGAAGCGATTATCCGCAAGGCGTTGCGCGTGGCGCTCGGAAGATAACGCCATGAACGAACACGCCACCAACGAGCGTCCGAGCGTGGAGTTGGACAAGGACGCAGGTCGCACGCCCGTGGAGCAAGCCGCCGAGAACAAGACCGC
>DATFCO010000302.1:0-8646 GCA_035253005.1 Rhodanobacteraceae bacterium | reverse complement strand
GCGATTATCCGCAAGGCGTTGCGCGTGGCGCTCGGAAGATAACGCCATGAACGAACACGCCACCAACGAGCGTCCGAGCGTGGAGTTGGACAAGGACGCAGGTCGCACGCCCGTGGAGCAAGCCGCCGAGAACAAGACCGCACTGCGCGTGCTGGTGCTCGGCGCGATCGGCGTGGTGTTCGGCGATCTCGGCACCAGCCCGCTATACACCATGAAGGAAGCCTTCTACGGCCCGCACGGCATGCCGGCCGATGCGCTCAACGTGCTCGGCATCCTGTCACTGGTGGCGTGGACGCTGGTGATGGTGGTGGCGGTAAAGTACGTCAGCTTCATCATGCGCGCCGACAACAAAGGCGAAGGCGGCATCATGGCGATGATGGCGCTGGCGCAGCGCGCCAGCCGCGGTCATCCGCGTATGCGGCGCATGGTGGTGCTGTTCGCGATCCTCGGCGCGGCGTTGTTCTACGGCGACGGCGTGATCACGCCGTCGATCTCGGTGCTCTCCGCGATCGAGGGCTTGCAAGTCACGGCGCCGGCGCTCAGTCCCTACGTCGTGTGGCTGACGGTGGTGGTGCTGTTCGCGCTGTTCTGGTTCCAGAAGCACGGCACGGGACGCGTGGGCAGCGTGTTCGGTCCGGTAATGTGCCTGTGGTTCGCGACGCTGGGTGCGATCGGCGCCTGGAACATCGTCCGGCATCCGCTGGTATTGCGCGCGTTGAACCCCTGGTACGCGGTGCAGTTTTTCGAGATGCATCATTGGGGCGCGTTCCTCGCGCTGGGCGCGGTGGTGCTGTGCGTCACCGGCGCGGAAGCGCTGTACACCGACATGGGCCACTTCGGCCGCCGTCCGATCCGCGTGGCGTGGTTCGGTTTCGTGATGCCGGGATTGCTGCTGAATTATTTCGGGCAGGCCGCGCTGCTGCTGCACCGTCCGGATGCCGCGCGCAATCCGTTCTATCTCGCCGCGCCGGAGTGGGCGCGCATCCCGCTGATCGTGCTCGCAACCGCCGCGGCGGTGATCGCATCGCAGGCGGTGATCAGCGGCGCGTTCTCGATCACGCGGCAGGCGATCCAGCTCGGTTTCATTCCGCGCATGCCGGTGGTGCACACGTCAACGGAAGCGATCGGGCAGATCTATCTGCCGTGGGTGAACCGTTTCCTGCTGTTGCTGGTGGTGCTGGTGGTGATAGGTTTCGGCTCGTCGAATGCGCTGGCGGGCGCATACGGCATCGCGGTGACGGGGACGATGGCGATCGACAGCACGTTGTTCCTGGTCGTGGCGCGGCAGATGTGGAACTGGGGCATCGCGCGAGTGGCTGCGGTTGGCGTGGTGTTCCTCACCATCGATCTTTCGTTTTTCGGCGCGAATACGTTGAAGATCCCCGACGGCGGCTGGTTCCCGCTGGTACTCGGAGGCTGCATTTTCACCGTGCTGACCACCTGGCGGCGCGGACGCGAACTGGTGATGCGCGAAATCAAGGCGAGCGGCCTGGCGCTGGAGCCGTTCATCGCCAGCATCAGCGAGCATCCGCCCACGCGCGTCGCCGGAACCGCGGTGTTCCTCACCAGCAACGCCGACGCCGTGCCGCACGCGCTGCTGCACAATCTCAAACACAACAAGGTGCTGCACGAGCGCAATGTGATCCTCACCGGCGAGACGCTGGAAACGCCTTTCGCCGATCCGGACGAGCGCATCCAGATCGAAGATCTCGGCCACAAGTTCTATCGCGTCACGCTGCGCTACGGCTTCGCGGAAGATCCCGACGTGCCGCGCCGGCTGGAGCGGTGCGCCGCGAAAGGCCTCGGGTTCGAGATGATGGATACGACCTTCTTCCTGTCGCGCGAGACCATTGTGGCCACCGAAAGGCCGGGCATGGCTTTGTGGCGCGACAAACTGTTCGCCTTCATGGCCCGCAACGCGCTGCCGGCCACCGCGTTCTTCCGCATCCCGAGCAATCGTCTGATCGAGCTGGGAACGCAGGTGGAAATATAGTTGTGCAAAACCGGGCATCCTGCCGCGGTTTGCACGCAAACGGCCGCGGCAAAGCCGCGTCACGTTTGCCGCGTCAGACGCAAGCGTCTTCCGCGCCGGCACATCCCTGTGCCGGTGCGCAATGAACGAGCCTTAAAAGAGGACGGGGCAATTAAAGCGAGCTCGATTGCCTCCGTCCCTATTACCATTCCCCGCCCATGACCGCCGCCACGGCTGCCGCCAATCCCGTTTCGCCGCGCTTGCGCACGCTCGCGCTCGGCGCGATCGGAGTGGTGTTCGGCGACATCGGCACCAGCCCGCTGTACACGATGGGCGAAGTGTTCAGCGAGAAATACGGTCTTGGCGTTTCGCAGGCGAGCGTACTGGGCGTGCTGTCGCTGATCTTCTGGGCGTTGATCCTGGTGGTCACGCTGAAATACGTGATCTTCATCATGCGCGCCGACAACAAGGGCGAGGGCGGCATCATGGCGCTGATGGCGCTGGCGCAGCGCAGCGCGCGCGGCGAACCGCGGCTGCGCTGGACGATCGCGGTGCTGGCGATCTTCGGTGCGGCGCTGTTCTACGGCGACGGCGTGATCACGCCCGCGCAGACCGTGCTCGGAGCAGTGGAAGGCGTGAAGGTGATCGAACCTTCGCTCGCGCGCTGGGTGGTGCCGATCAGCGTGGCGATCCTGCTGTTGCTGTTCTATGTGCAGAAGCGCGGCACCGCCGGCATCGGCGCGGTGTTCGGGCCGGTGATGTGCGTCTGGTTCGTGGTGATCGCGTTGCTGGGGCTGCACTACATCGTGCGTGAGCCGCAGGTGCTGGCGGCGCTCAACCCGGCGCACGCCGCGCGCTTTTTCGTTTCGCACGGCGTCATCGCATTCATCGCGCTGGGCGGCGTGGTGCTGGCGGTGACCGGTTGCGAAGCGTTGTACGCCGACATGGGCCATTTCGGCGCCCGGCCCATCCGCATGGCGTGGCTGATTTTCGTTTTGCCAGCGCTGCTGCTCAACTATTTCGGACAAGGCGCACTGCTGCTCGTCGACCCTTCTGCCGTGACCAATCCGTTCTACCTGCTGGCGCCGCGCGTGCTGCTGGTTCCGATGATCGTGCTTGCAGCGATCGCCGCGGTGATCGCATCGCAGGCGGTGATCAGCGGCGCGTTCTCGATGACGCGCGAATCGATCCAGCTTGGCTACGTGCCGCGCATGCGCATCGTGCACACCTCGAGGATGTTGTCCGGCCAGGTGTTCGTGCCGTGGATCAACGGGATGTTGCTGGTGCTGGTGGTGCTCGCGGTGATCGGGTTTCGTTCCTCGGAAAACCTGGGCGCGGCCTATGGCATCGCGGTGACCGGCACGATGGTCGTGACCACACTGCTGGCGCTGATCGTGATGCGGAGGCTGTGGCATTGGCCGCTGATCGCAGTGGGCGTGATCGGCACGCTGTTCCTCGTGATCGATCTGTCGCTGTTCGGCGCCAATCTGATCAAGGTCGAGCACGGCGGCTGGTTTCCGCTGGTGCTGGGACTGCTGGTGTTCGTGGTGATGACGACCTGGCGGCGCGGCCGCGAACTGCTGCTGCGCGAATTGCGGCAGTCGGGATTGCCGCTGGAATCCTTCATCGCCAGTATCGCCGAGCATCCGCCGCAACGCGTGCCGGGCACGGCGGTTTTTCTCACCGCCAACATCAGCGCCGTGCCGCACGCGCTGCTCCATAGCCTCAAACACTATAAGGTGTTGCACGAGCGCAACGTGATTCTCAGCGTGGATACGCTGGACACGCCGCTGGCTGAAAGCCATGAACGCATCGAGCTGCACGATCTCGGCCACGCGTTTTACGCGCTGACGCTGCGTTTCGGGTTCGCCGAGGATCAGGATGTTCCGGGAGCGCTTGCGGCTTGCAGTGCGCAAGGACTGCGTTTCGACATGATGGACACGACGTTCTTCCTCTCGCGCGAGACCATCGTCGCCAGCCATCGCGCCGGCATGGCGGTGTGGCGCGACAAACTGTTCGCGCTGATGGCGCGCAACGCGCTCGCCGCCACCGCGTTCTTCCGCATTCCGGGGAACCGGTTGGTGGAGTTGGGAACGCAAGTGGAAATTTGATGTGAGTAGTGAGTGGTGAGTGGTGAGTCGAAAAAGCTTCGGCCTCGGACTACTCACCACTCACAACTCACGACTCACCGCTTTCCGGCATAATCCCTCGCATGACGGAGCCCCGCCTTGCCAACGCAGCGGCCGATCACGTGGAACTTGCGATCGAGGCGTCGATCCGTCCGCGCCGTTTCGACGAATACATCGGCCAGCGCGCGTTGCGCGAGCAATTGAGCGTGGCGATCGAAGCTGCGCGCCGCCGCAACGATGCGCTCGATCACGTGCTGGTGTTCGGCCCGCCGGGCTTGGGCAAGACCACGCTTTCGCACGTGATTGCGAACGAACTGGGTGTCGGTTTGCGCGCCACTTCCGGCCCGGTGCTGGAGCGCGCGGGCGATCTCGCCGCGCTGCTCACCAACCTGCAACCGCGCGACGTACTGTTCATCGACGAAATCCATCGCCTCTCGCCGCTGGTGGAAGAGGTGCTGTATCCGGCGATGGAGGATTTCCAGATCGACATCATGCTGGGCGAAGGCCCGGCCGCGCGTTCGATCAAGCTGGACCTGCCGCCGTTCACGCTGATCGGCGCGACCACGCGCGCGGGCATGCTGACCGGTCCGCTGCGCGACCGTTTCGGCATCGTGCAGCGCCTGGAGTTCTACACGCCCGGCGAACTCGCGCAGATCGTGCATCGCTCGGCGGATATCCTCGGCATCGCCTGCGCGGAAGACGGCGCGGACGAAATCGCCAATCGTTCGCGCGGCACGCCGCGCATTGCCAATCGATTATTGCGGCGTGTGCGCGATTTCGCCGAAGTGCGCGCGGGCGGCAAGATTACCCGCGCGGCGGCGAGCGACGCGCTGGCGATGCTGCAGATCGACCAGTGCGGTTTCGACGAACTGGATCGAAAACTGCTGCGCGTGATCATCGAGCAATTCGACGGCGGTCCGGTCGGCGTGGATTCGCTGGCCGCGGCGCTGGCCGAGGCGCGCGACACCATCGAGGACGTGCTGGAGCCGTATCTGATCCAGCAGGGCTATCTCGCGCGCACCGCGCGCGGGCGCATCGCCACCGCGCGCGCGTGGCGGCACTTCGGCTGGAATCCACCCGCAGCCGCCGACCCATCACTGAACCTGTTCGCGCAAACGGGGTCGAAGTGACCGTCGCAGTTATGCCAACATTCAGTTGGCGGCTAAGGGTGTATTGGGAAGATACGGATGCCGGCGGCGTGGTGTATCACGCGAGCTATCTGCGGTTTCTGGAACGCGCGCGCACCGAATGGTTGCGTGCGCGGGGTTTGGGGCAGACGGAATTGCGCGAGGGTCTCGGTGTGCTGTTCGTGGTGCGCGAGATCGATGTGGCGTTCGACAAACCGGCGCGGCTGGACGACGAGCTGGACGCGACGGTGCAGGTTGCGCAGCGGCGCAGCGCGAGCCTCGAACTGCAACAGACGTTGCGCCGCGTGCCCAATGGCGAAACATTGACGCGCGCGCGGGTGCGGGTGGCGTGCATCGATGCGAGCACCTGGCAGCCGCGGCGCATTCCTGAGCAGGTTGCGGCATTGATCGAAGGATCCAGTGAACTTGCTTCATGATTTGCTGTAAGCAGTCCATACAAAGTCCCCCCTCACCCGCCAAGCGCTGCGCGCTTGTCTCCCTCTCCCCTATGGGGAGAGGGTTGGGGTGAGGGGGCTGCGATGCATCGACGAACAAGGCGACCTCCTGACCGATGAACGGCGAACTCAATATCCTCGACCTCGTGCTGCACGCCAGCCTGCCGGTGAAGCTGGTGCTGCTGATCCTGGTGATCTTCTCGTTCGCATCGTGGGTGATCATCTTCCGCAAGTGGGCGATGCTGGATGCGGCGACGCGCGATGCCGATGCGTTCGAACAGCGCTTCTGGTCGGGCGCCGATCTCGCCGCGTTATTCCGCGAAGTGAGTTCGCGCGGCGAGGACGCCGGCGGCTTAGCGTCGGTGTTCGAAGCGGGCTTCCGCGAATTCGTGCGCCAGCGGCAGCGGCGCAGCACCGATCAGCGCGCGGTGCTGGAAGCAAGCGAACGCGCGATGCGCGTGTCCGGCACGCGCGAGGTCGACAAGCTGGAACACAATCTCGAGTTTCTCGCCAACGTCGGTTCGATCAGCCCGTACGTCGGATTGTTCGGCACGGTGTGGGGCATCATGGTCGCCTTCCAGGGGCTGGGCTCGATCAAGGAAGCGACGATCGCGATGGTCGCGCCGGGCATTTCCGAAGCATTGGTCGCCACCGCGATGGGCCTGTTCGCGGCGATCCCCGCGGTATGGGCCTACAACCGCTATTCGATGCGACTGGAACGCATCACGGTGCGTTACGACACCTTCCAGGAAGAATTCTCGTCGATCCTGCACCGCCAGATCCTTGCCGACGAGCACGCCTAAGACCGGTCCCGATCAATGCAACCGCTGCGAACGCGCAAACGCCGCAAGCTGAAGGCCGAGATCAACGTCGTTCCCTACATCGACGTGATGCTGGTGTTGCTGATCATCTTCATGGTCACCGCGCCGCTGCTGAATCTCGGCGTGGACATCCATCTGCCGCAGTCTGCGGCGAAAGCGCTGCACGACGAGAAACAGCCGGTACTGGTCAGCGTCAAGAAGGACGGTTCGCTGTATCTCACTTTGTCCGGCGGCAAGCGCGAACCGATCGACGCGGACGCGCTGAAGACCAAGGTTTCCGCGTTCGTGAAGGAGAATCCGCAGGTGCCGGTGCTGATCGGCGGCGACGTGGATGCCGATTACGGCAAGGTCTATCAGGCCATGGTGCTGCTGCAGCAGGCAGGCGTGCCGAAGGTCGGATTGATGAGCCAGCCGGTGCCCGCCTCCAACGGCAATGGACGAAAGTAACGCTACTCCGCGCGCGGTGATCCTGTCCGCGTTGCTGCACATCTGCATCGTCGGATTTCTCGCGCTGGCGATGCTCAACTGCGCGACATGGCAGGCGTTCACGGATTTCCTGCATCTACCCAATCCGGTGACCTGTGCCAAACCGATACAACTGGCTGGACCAGTGATCGAGGCCACGCTGGTCGGTCCGGTCGGTGCGCCGCCGCCGAAACACAGCAAGCGCGCGCAGCCGGCCAACCCGCCGCCGCAGCAACGCGAATTGCCCAAACCCGAATTGCCGAAACCCGCGCCGGTGAAAGTGTTGCCGCCGCCGCCGCAACATCCCGATATCAAGGATCAGGAAAAGATTGCCGACCTCGCCCAGCAACAGGCGGAAGAACAGAAGGCGCAGGAAGAAAAGGAAAAGCAGCGCATGGCGGAGCTGTCGCGCGAACAGGAAGCCGACCGCATCTTGAAGCAACTCGAGAAGATAAAGGCGCAGAGCGCGGCGGCGCAGAAGCAGATCAAACTGGCGCAGCAGCGCGCACAGCAATTGGCCGATCTCAAGAACACGCCGGACAATCCGAACGCCAACGACACCGTGCCTCCGGCCAAGCAGGCGATGACGGGACAGAACGGCAAGGACACCGATGCCTACATCGCCGCGTTGCAGAATGCGATCACGCCCAACTGGCTGAGGCCAGACAATATTCCCGAGGGCACGGTTTGCCCCGTGAAAATTGTCCAGATAGTCGGCGGTCAGGTTATCAGTGCCACAGTCTTGCCGACTTGCCCGTTGAACGAGGCCGGGAAACATTCCGTGGAGGCGGCCGTGTTGCGTTCTTCGCCGCTTCCCTACAAGGGGTTCGAAGACCAGTTCCAGCGCGAAATCATTTTCAACTTCACCGTCACGTCTTCGCAGTGAGGAAAGCCATGCGAAATCCGAAATTCCTGTTGACCCTGCTGATGTTCGTTTGCTTCGGCCTGTTCGCCGCGCAGACACAGGCGCAAGGATTGACCGTGCAGATCGTCAACGGCGTGCCTTCGGCGATCCCGATCACGGTGGTGCCGTTCGGACAGAGCGCGGGTCCGCCGCCGACCACCGACATCGCGGACATCGTCAGCATGGATTTGAACCGCTGCGGCAAGTTCCGCGCGCTGCCCCGCAGCGAGGTCGTGGAGACGCCCACGACCGGCGCGGAAATCAAGTTTCCGACCTGGCAGCAGTTGAAACAGGATTACATCGTGGTCGGCCGCACCAGCGACGCCGGCGGCGGCGCGTTGCGCGCGGATTTCGAATTGTGGGACGTCAACAAGCAACAGCGTCTGCTCGGATTCTCGATTACCGGCCAAGGCAGCGATTTGCGCCGCGTGGCTCACCAGATCGCTGACCAGATCTATCAGAAGATCATCGGCGTGCGCGGCGCGTTCGACACGCGCATCGCCTACGTCACCGCGGTCGGCACCGGCAACAACTCGCAGTATTCGCTGATCATCGCCGACTCCGACGGCTACAACCCGCAGACCGTGGTGCGTTCACGCGAACCGCTGCTGTCGCCGGCGTGGTCGCCCGATGGCAGCAAGCTGGCCTATGTCTCCTTCGAGCACGGCGATTCGGCGATCTACCTGCAGGACGTCACCACCGGTTCGCGCCGGCTGCTCTCCAACAAGCGCGGCATCAACGGCGCGCCGAAGTTCTCTCCGGACGGCCGCCGG
>DATFCO010000301.1:0-3013 GCA_035253005.1 Rhodanobacteraceae bacterium | reverse complement strand
CTGGCGCGCAATCGCTGGCGCGAGGAATTCGCCGGGCGCGTGGCTTTCGCGGCACTGCGGGAAACGATGCAGTCGTACACCGGAGATCGGAGCGAATTTCTCGGCCTGCACGGAGCACTTGCCGACCCGGTCGCATTGCATGGCGGGCAACCATTGTCCGGCCGAGTCGGCGCGGGCCTCGATCCTTGCGCTGCTTTGCAAACCGAAATCGAACTCGCAGCCGATGCGGAAACCGAAATCGTGTTCCTGCTCGGCGAGGGCGCGGACGAAACCGAAGCTTTGCAGCTTGCGCAACGCTGGCGCGGCGCCGATCTGGACGAAGCGTTTTCGCAAGTTCAAAAGCAGTGGAACGAAATCCTTGGCACGATCCGCGTGCGCACGCCCGATGCGAATCTGGACCGGCTGTTGAATCGTTGTCTCTTGTATCAGGTATTGGCGTGCCGGCTGTGGGCGCGCACAGCGTTCTACCAGGCCAGTGGCGCCTACGGTTTCCGCGATCAATTGCAGGACGTGATGGCGCTATGCGTGTCGCGGCCCGATCTCGCGCGCGAACATATCCTGCTCGCGGCATCCCGGCAGTTCGTGGAAGGCGACGTGCAACACTGGTGGCTGCCGCCGGGCGGCCGCGGCATCCGCAGCCGCGTCACGGACGATCGCCTTTGGCTGCCGTTCGTCGTCGCGCATTACATCCAGACCGCGGGCGATCGCGCGGTGTTGGATGAAGACGTTGCTCTCATCGAAGGCGATGCGCTGAAACCGGGGCAGAACGAATCCTTCTTCGAGCCGAAAGTCTCGCAGCAAAGCGCATCGCTGTTCGAGCACTGCGCGCGCGCGATCGAAATCAGCATGACGCGCGGCGCGCACGGCCTGCCGCTGATGGGCACGGGCGATTGGAACGACGGCATGAATCGCGTCGGCATCGACGGCAAGGGCGAGAGCGTGTGGCTCGGCTGGTTCCTGTATTCGATTCTGCAGGAGTTCGTGCCGATCGCCGAAGCGCGAGCCGAAACGCAGCGCGCGCAGACGTGGCGTGCGTACGCCGATGATTTGCGCACCGCGCTGGACAAGGCCTGGGACGGCGGGTGGTATCGTCGAGCCTACTACGACGACGGCACACCGCTGGGGTCGAAGCGCGATACCGAGTGCAGGATCGATTCGCTGGCGCAATCCTGGAGCGTGCTTTCCGGCGCGGGCGATCCCAAGCGTGCCACCCGCGCGATGCGTGCAGTGGACGAACATCTGGTGCGCGAGCGCGACGGCTTGGTCGCGCTGTTCACCGCGCCGTTCGACAAGACCCGGCACGATCCCGGTTACATCAAAGGCTATCCGCCCGGCCTGCGCGAGAACGGCGGTCAGTACACCCACGGTTCGATCTGGTCGCTGATCGCGTTCGCGCTGCTGGGCGAGGGCGACAAGGCGTACCAATTGTTCCGCATCTTCGATCCGCAGAACCACACCGAGGACGCTTCGGGCTTGCGGCGCTACAAGGTCGAGCCCTATGTCGTCTGCGCGGACGTGTATTCGGTCGAGCCGCATGTCGGCCGCGGCGGCTGGACCTGGTATTCGGGTTCGGCGGGATGGTTGTATCGTGCCGGGCTGGAATACCTGCTCGGCTTCAAGTTGCACGGCGACTCGTCGCGCATCGATCCCTGCATTCCGAAAGCATGGAACGGATTCGAAATGGAATACCGCCACCATTCGACGCACTACACCATCACGGTGGAGAATCCGCGGCATGTCTGCCGCGGGGTGATGCAGGTGGAGTTGGACGGGAAATCGATCGATGCGTCCGCCGGAATTCCGTTGTTCGACGACGGCAAAAAGCATCGAATCAGAATCGAACTTGGAAAAATCACATGACGGTAAAGTCCGACGCTTTCGTTTTCTTCGGCGCCACCGGCGATCTGGCCTACAAGCAGATCTTCCCGGCCTTGCAGGCGCTGATCCTCAACGACGATTTCGATTTGCCGATCATCGGCGTGGCGCGTTCGGACTGGAACCTGGAGCGATTGCGCGAACGCGCCCGCTCCAGCCTGCGCGAACACGGCGGCATCGACGAGAAGGCCGCGCGCAAATTGTGCAAGCTGTTGCGCTTCGTCAATGGCGATTACAAGGATCCCTCCACCTTCACGCGGCTGCGGGAAACCCTGGGAGAAGCGAAACATCCGCTGCACTACCTCGCGATTCCGCCCAGCATGTTCGAAACCGTGGTCAAGGGCCTGGACGCATCGGGCTGCGCCACCGGCGCGAGGGTGGTCGTCGAAAAACCGTTTGGCCGCGATCTGAAATCCGCGCGCGAACTCAACCGCACGCTGCATCGCATCTTTCCGGAAGATTCGATCTTCCGCATCGATCATTATCTCGGCAAGGAAGCGGTGCAGAACCTGCTGTATTTCCGTTTCGCCAACAGTTTCCTGGAGCCGGTGTGGAACCGCACCTACATCCACAGCGTGCAGATCACCATGGCCGAAGCCTTCGGCGTGCAGGGGCGCGGCAGTTTCTACGAAGAGGTGGGCGCGCTGCGCGACGTGGTGCAGAACCACATGCTGCAGGTGCTGGTGCTGCTGGCGATGGATGCGCCGACGGGACGCGACGGCGAATCGATGCGGAGCGAGAAGCAGCGGCTGCTGCGCGCGATCCGTCCGCTGGATCCGAAGGAAGTGGTGCGCGGCCAGTTCGAGGGCTACCGCCACGAGCACGGGGTGGCACGCAATTCCAAAGTGGAAACCTTCGCCGCCTTGCGCCTGCACATCGACACCTGGCGCTGGGCGGGCGTGCCGTTCTACATCCGCGCGGGCAAGGAAATGCCGGTGACCTGCACCGAAGTTTTCGTGCAGTTGAAGCTGCCGCCACTGGACGTGTTCGACAAGATTGGACCGGCGCAGGCCAACTACTTTCGTTTCCGCCTGAGTCCGGACGTGGTGATCTCTGCCGGTGCGCGCGTCAAGAAACCGGGTGAGGCGATGCGCGGCGAAAACGTGGAGCTGATCGCGCGCCAGCAACCCAAGCGCGT
>DATFCO010000300.1:0-2043 GCA_035253005.1 Rhodanobacteraceae bacterium | reverse complement strand
GGTTTTTGCCGCTCTCGTCGGCCTGTTCGGCGCGCGCGCGGCTGCTGCGTCACAGGTCAAGGCCCTGCGTGTCTGGGGCGGGCCGGATTCGACCCGCGTGGTGCTGGATCTTTCCGCAGCGCCTTCCGATTACAAGCTGGTGCAGCTCGATCATCCGGATCGCGTGGTGTTGGATGTCGAGGACAGTGGTTTCGCCGGCGGCTTTCACGTGCCTTCGGTCAAGGGTCTGCTGAAATCGATTCGTAGCGGCCAGAGCGGTGATGCGGCGCGCGTGGTGCTCGATCTTTCGGGCGAAGCGCACCCCAAAAGTTTTCTGTTGAAACCGGCAGGCCAGTACGGTTATCGCCTCGTGGTGGATCTGTATCCGCCGCACGCGCCCAAGCCGCAAATGGCGCGCACGATCGAGAACGACATCGCACAAGGCAAGCCACGCCCGGTGGTGATCGCCGTGGACGCAGGACACGGCGGCGAAGATCCCGGTGCGCACGGACCCGACGGCACGCTGGAAAAAAATGTCACGCTTTCGGTTGCGCGCGATCTCGCCGATCTGATCAATACGCAACCCGGCATGCGCGCGGTGCTGACGCGCACCGGCGATTACTTCGTGCCGCTGAAGCGCCGCTATGAAATCGCGCGGCAGAACAAGGCCGATCTATTCGTGTCCATCCACGCGGACGCGTACACCAGTTCGGACGCGCGCGGTTCCTCGGTGTGGGTGTTGTCTCCGCGCGGCAAGACTTCGGTGGCGGCGCGCTGGCTAGCCGATCGCGAAAACAGCGCCGACCTGGTCGGTGGCGTGTCGCTGGACGACAAGGACGACACGCTGGCATCCGTGCTGCTGGATCTCTCGCAAGGCGCGTCGATCGAGGCCAGCCAGGCCGTGGCGCAGCGCGTGCTGAAAGCGCTGTCGCAACTCGGGCCCACGCATCGCGGCTACGTCGAGCAGGCCAATTTCGTGGTGCTGCGTTCGCCGGATGTGCCTTCGATCCTGGTCGAAACGGCTTTCATCACCAATCCCACGGAAGAACAGAAGCTGCGCAACCCCGATCACCGGCAGCAATTGGCGCAGGCGGTGCTGAGCGGCGTGCGCAGCTATTTCGAATCCACGCCGCCGCCGGGCACCTGGTTCGCCGCCGTGCGCAGCGGCCGCATACATCCGGGCGAAACCGATGCGACTGCGTTGATTGCTTCCGCAGATGACTCGAAGAGCGATGACTCAGGATCGCAAGACGATCCTGCACCGCTGCCGCGCGGAACGGATGCGGAAGCGAGCGACGGCCCGGTTGCGACGATCGCGCCGCCGCTGAAACGCACGCGCAATACGCGCGTGGCCGCGCGCACTTCCGGCCCTCACGTGCGGCCGCCTGCATCGGACGCTTACATCCAGGTCGTAAGCGATGTTCCGCCGCCGCCCGTGCTTCCCTCTGCTCAGACGGACACTCGCGACAAGGGCACCACGCTGGACGCCAACATCCGCGACATGCACCGGGTGCTGCGCGGGGAAACGCTGTCGGGCATCGCGCAGCAATACGGCGTCAGCTTGAACGCGCTGCGTTCGCTGAACCACAAGATTCCCGAAGACGGCAACGTGCAGGCGGGGCAGGTTTTATTGATCCCATCATCTTAGCGATCATCCACGATCGTTTTCCTTCGCCGAGGATCTTGTAAGACCGACCGCTGGATCTTCACCACGCGAGCAAGGCGGCCATCCTTGGCCGCACTCCTGAAGTACAGCGCGCTCCGAAGCGGCTTTTCCGATTCGCGTTCCGCAACCCCGATTCCGGCTCTTGCTATGCTTCACGCTTTCGCGTGAACGCCGATGCCGCCGATCCGCCCGCTGTCCCCCGAACTCGTCAACCAGATCGCTGCCGGCGAGGTAATCGAGCGTCCGGCGTCGGTGGTCAAGGAACTGGTCGAGAACAGCCTCGACGCGGGCGCCGCGAAGATCGAAATCGACATCGCTCAAGGCGGCGCGCGGTTGATCCGAGTGCGTGATGACGGCGCAGGGATTCCGCGCGACGAATTGCCTCTGGCGCTGGCGGC
>DATFCO010000299.1:0-8166 GCA_035253005.1 Rhodanobacteraceae bacterium | reverse complement strand
CGACGGCCGCTGGTGGACATTGCGCATGCGCACGCCCGAGAAGATCGTCGATTGCTGGACGACCACGCTGGATGCCGACAACGAAACCGATTTCGTGCTCGGCAATCACTACACGTCCACGTATCCGGATTCCGCGTTCGTCAATCGGCTGATGCTGCACGCGCGGAACGCCGATGGCAGCGTCAGCGTGATGAACCGCGACGTCACGTTCCGGCGCGGTGCCGACACCCGCAAATCGCAACTCGCCGATCGCCGCGAATTGCGCGCGCTGCTGGCGGAACACTTCGGCTTCGATCTGCCGGAGATCGAGCGCCTGCGCGTGCCGAACGTTCCGGAGTGGTCGTGATCGGCGTTACGACCGGCCCGAGGGCAGTTGCTGTCCGACCAGCATCGCGCGGATTTCGCGCAACTTGGCCTTGATCTTCGCTTCGTTCTGCGGGCCGGCGTGGATCAGCATCTTCTGTCCGGCGCTCAACGACTCCAGCGCCGGATCGGTGTAGACGTAGAACGCGCCTTGGCGTTGCACCGCCGGCGGTTGCGCAGGCCGATCGATCCCGCGCAAATTCGGCGAATCAATGCGTGCCGCCGCTGGCCGGCGCCGCACCCGAAGCCGGCGGAGCCGGCAGCGTGGTGGATTCGCGCGCCGCGCCCGGCGATGCGGCGGGTGCCGGACGCAAGGCCTGATTCGCGGGCACTGCGGGATGCGCGCTCGTGCCGGTTGCCGGTGCATAGCCCGGCGTCATCGGTACATTGGTTTTCGGATTGACGCCCTTGCCCAGATTACTGGCCCAGAAAATCCAGGCGACGATCAGGGCCGCGATCACGATCGCGGCGATGACCCAGAAAATCACGGGGCGCGGACGGCGCGGCGGCGGCGTGTACTGTGGCATGACGGCTCCTTGTCAACTTTCCACGTCGCGCCACTCTGACAAGCCGCGCGTCCACGCAGCGCGAAAGCGACGCGATGGTTTGGATAAGCTCTGAACAAATCCGTCCGGGATTTGTCAGAGCGCGCCGACCTGCCGCGCACGGAGCGCGGCGGAACGCCGAAGGCGGCCTTCGCGCAGCGAAGGTGAGGTACAGGGATGTACCGAATAGCCCGGTACATGCCCCGACTCGGCTTCGCCAATCAAGCACATGAAACAGGAGCATGCTTGATTGCGTGCGGCACATCCATGTGCCGCGAAACTCCGATAAATCAGAGTTTTCTTCTTACCGCAGGCCCGTAAAATCGCTCTTGCCGATGTCCGCGCCGGCCACGCGCAGGATGTCGTAGGCCGTGGTGCAGTGGAAGAACAGGTTGGGCAAGGTGAACTGCTGCAGGTACTCGATGCCGGTGAAATTCTGTTCGCCGTTGCGCGTCTTGAAACTGATGCGGCGCTCTTCGCTGCCGTCGATCTGCTCGCGCTTGAACGACTGGATGTAGACCAGCGCGCGTTCGATGCGCGAATAGACTTCCGCGAAGGTTTTCTCGTTGTCTTCGAACGATTGCGGCTCCGCGCCGGCCAGCCGAGCCGCGCCGCGCGCGCCCATGTCGCATGCGATCTGCACCTGCTTCACCAGCGGCAGCATGTCGAAGATCAGCCGCTGTTGCAGCAGCGTATCGGGATCGACGTTCTTCGCTTTTGCGTGCGCTTCGCCTTTCTTCAGCACGTGCGAGAGATTGTTCAAGGCGCGCACGAACACGGGAACGGAAGCGATGTACATGGATATGCTCATGGATCGTTCTCCTCGAAAACACTCAAACCGATTCGCTCAATGCCGGCTGCGAGCCGCTGCGCGTGATCCGCGCGCTTAATATCAGTGCGGCAAGGATCAGCGCTCCGGCCAGCAGATATGACACGCCGGGCAGTTGCTTTACCGGCGCATGGTCGCTGATGAAGAGCGCAAAAAGATTGGCGAACAGTGCCGGGCCGAAGATACCGGCAAGACTTTGTAGGCTGGTGAACGCGCCCTGCAGGCGGCCCTGCTCGCTGGGATCTACCTGGTGCGTAACCAGCGATTGCGCGGGCGGACCGGACAGGCCGCCGAGGCACAGTAGCGGGATGCCGCACAGGAAGATCCACGCGGCCGGCGCCAGTCCGAAACACAGATATCCAAGCGTGCAGAACGAAAGCCCGATCAGGATCATCTTGCGCTCGCTCATGACCTGCATCAATTTGCGCACCAGCACGGCCTGCACCAGCGCCGTACACAGGCCGACCAGACTCAGGGTGTTGCCGACCGTCACCGGACCCCAGCCGTAGCGGTAATCGGTGTAGAGCACGTAAGTGGAATTGAGCGAGTACTGCGCCAGCGCGATCAGGAAGAACACGGCGGCGAAACCGAACACCTGCGGATAGCGGCGCAGCAGCAGCAACGAACCGAGCGGGTTGGCATGCCGCCAGTCCACGCGCTTGCTGCGCCGTTCCTTCGGCAGCGATTCCGGCAGCACGAACAACCCGAAGCAGAAATTGACCAGCGACAGGAATGCCGCGCCCCAGAACGGCGCGCGCAGACCGAAGTGGGCGAGCGCGCTGCCCACCGCGGGTCCGACCACGAAGCCGATGCCGAACGCGGCGCCGATCAGGCCGAATGCTGCGGCGCGCTTTTCGCGCGGTGTGATGTCGGCAACGTAGGCGCTCGCCGTAGAATTGCTGGCCGCGCACATCCCCGAAATGCCGCGGCCGAGGAACAGCAGCCACAACACCGGCGTCAGCGCCATCACGATGAAATCGATTCCCAACCCGAAGCACGAGATCAGGATCACGGCGCGTCGGCCGAAACGATCCGACAACGCGCCCTGGATCGGTGAACACACGAACTGCATTAGCATGAACAGCGTGCCGAATGCGCTCTGCCAGACCGCGGCTTTGGCGATGCTGCCGCCGATCAGTTGCACGATCAGGTGCGGCAGCACCGGGATGATGATCCCGAATGCCAGCATGTCGATCGCCACGGTGACGAAGACGAAGATCACCGCGGCGTTGCGGCGGGGGTGTTCCAGCAGTTGAGGTTCGGTCATTGGGATCGTCGGGAGCATTACCGCGCATTTTTTTATGGCATTCGCATCGGAGTGACTCTTGTGAAGAGTCCGGCCATGGATGGCCGGTTTTGGTCTTGCATCTCCGGAAGCGCTTGAGCAGGACGGGTGCTGCATCGAATGGCGATCAGGAACGATCGCACAAATCAATGTCCACCGTCGATATCGATGAACCGCAAAAACTCCGCGCGCGTGCGCGCGTCGTCGCGGAAGGTACCCAGCATCTGGCTGGTGATCATCGACACGCCGCGCTTGTGCACGCCGCGCGTGGTCATGCACTGGTGCGCGGCATCGATCACCACGCCCACGCCGCGGGGATTGAGAATGTTGTTGATGCAGGTGGCGATCTGCGCGGTCATCTTCTCCTGCACCTGGAAGCGGTGCGCGAACGCGTCTACCACGCGCGCGAGCTTGGAGATCCCGACGACCTTGCCGTCCGGCAGATAGCCCACGTGCGCGCGCCCGATGATGGGCGCCATGTGGTGTTCGCAGAACGATTCGAACTGGATGTCGCGCAGCACGATCATCTCGTCGTAGCCGGCGACCTCCTCGAAGGTGCGGCGCAGATAATCTTCGGGGTCCTCCTCGTAACCGGAAAACCATTCCCGGTACGCATCCACTACGCGCTTGGGCGTATCGCGCAGGCCTTCGCGCGTGGGCTCGTCGCCGGCCCAGCGCAGCAGCGTGCGCACCGCGTCCATCGCCTGCTCGCGCGTGACTTCCGGCGAGGTCGGCCTGGTGGCGGTGCACAGGGAAGGCGGCTTGGGAATCTCGCTCATGGCGCGCTCCGCGTGGCGAATAGACCATTCTAGCGCGTGATTTCTTTCGCCCGGGCGGAGATCACGAATGAGACAACGGATCGGTCAATGTTCGTCGGGATCGGTGTCCAGCGCTTCCGGCGTGCTGTCGTCATCGAAGCCTTGCAGCGCCGCATCGCGCAGCAGCGACTGCACCTCCGCCGCGGGGAGCGACTCCACGTCGCGCAGGGCGCGGCTGATGGTGCGGGTCTTGCGGCCGGCTTCGCCGATGCTCTTGCTGACCGTGTTCAACTGCCTCTCGGCCTTTTCCAGAATTCCACCGAACTTGCCGAACTCGCTCTTCACCTCGCCCAGCAAGCGCCACACTTCGCTGCTGCGTTTTTCGATCGCGAGCGTGCGGAAGCCCATCTGCAGCGCGTTGAGGATCGCGGTCAACGTGGTCGGGCCGGCGACGGTGACGCGGTGTTCGCGTTGCAGCACTTCGAACAAGCCCGGCCGGCGGATCACTTCCGCGTACAGGCCTTCGGTCGGGAGAAACAGGATCGCGAAATCGGTGGTGTGCGGCGGCGCGATGTATTTGCCGCGGATGGTTTTCGCTTCTTCGCGCACGCGGCGCTCCAGTGCGAGTGCCGCTGCCGAGGCGGCTTCGGCGTCCGCGCGTTCCTGCGCGTCCAGCAGGCGCTGGTAATCCTCGACCGGAAACTTGCAATCGATCGGCAGCCACACCGGTGCGTCATTGCCCTGGCCGGGCAGGCGGATCGCGTATTCCACCCGCTCGTTGGAATGCGGCAGCACCGCGACATTCGCTGCGTACTGATCTTTCGTGAGCATCTGCTCCAGCAGCGCGCCCAGTTGCACTTCGCCGAAGGTGCCGCGCGTCTTGATGTTGGAAAGCACGCGTTTCAGATCGCCGACGCCGACCGCCAGCGTCTGCATTTCGCCCAGACCGCGCTGCACGGCTTCCAGTTGCTTGGCGATCACGCCGAAGGATTCACCCAGCCGCGCATTGAGCGTGCTCTGCAATTTCTCATCCACCGTGGCGCGCATCTTCTCCAGTTGCGCGGCGTTGTCGGTTTGCAGCGATTTCAGTTGTGAATCCAGCGTGGCGCGCACTTCGTTCAGGCGCTTTTCGTTGTCGGCGGTCAGGCCGCCGAGCGTCTGACGCAATTGCCCGCCGAGCCGGTCGAGCGTGGCCGCAAGCTCCTCGCGGTGCGCGCGTTGCTCCTCGCGCAGCGCGCGTTCGATGCGCTCGCTGTCGCCGCGCAGCGCGTCGAGTTTTTCGCGCAGCGCGGTATCATTGCGCGGCCGCAACAGCAGCACGATCAGCAACACCAGCGCGATCGCGACCGCGATCAGCACGACGATCAGCAATGCGGGAATATTCAAGGGAATAGCTCCGGCGTACCGCGCAAGTGTACGCCGCGGCGTCTCAAGGTTTGAGCTTCATCCGCGCGGCGCGACGGCGCGCTGAGGCACGACCGCCATCGTCAGACGCGAGATGCAGGTCAATTTTCCCGCCTCGTTCTCGATGCGGATTTCCCACACCTGCGTGTTGCGGCCGATATGCAATGGCCGTGCGGTGCCGGTGACGATGCCGCTGCGCACGGCCCGGATGTGATTGGCGTTGATCTCCAGTCCGACCGCCGCCATGCCGTCTTCGCAACAGAGCATCGCTGCGGTGGAACCCAGCGTTTCGGCCAGCGCCACCGACGCACCGCCGTGCAGGATGCCGTAAGGCTGGTGGGTGCGCGCGTCGACCGGCATCGTGCCGCGCAGGAAAGCCTCACCGATCTCGGTGATGCGGATGTCGATGGCGCGCATCAGCGTGTTTTCGCTCCAGCGCTCGATGATGTCGAGGTCATGCGGTTGTTTCCAGATGGACATAGAAGCCCTAGATGAACCCGATCGTCCATGATCGCAGGATCAAAAAGCGGACATCCATGTTCGCATCAGAGAGGCCCAGATGAGTCGCGATCATCCTTGATCGCCAAGATCAAAAAGCAGCCGTCCATGGCTGCACTATTAATAGAAGCACCCACTCATTGTGCCGTGTTTGCGAGAATGCCACGCATGGCGTTCACCGTCACTCTGCAAGCCAGCGGCAAGTCCTTCGACGTGCGCGAAGGCGAGACCGTGCTGGAAGCCGCGCAGCGCGCGGGCTTGGCGCTGTCGTATTCGTGTCTCGCCGGCGTGTGCGGCAGTTGCAAGGCTACTTTGATCGAAGGCGAGTGCAGTTATCCGCGCAATCCGCCGTCGGCCTTGTCCGCAGCCGAGCGCGCGCGCGACGCGGTGCTGCTCTGCCAGGCCGTGCCGAAAACCGATCTGGTGATCGCCGCGCGAGAGGTCGCTTCGGTCGAGGACCTGCCTCGCCGCGAACTGCATGTGCGCGTGCTGGACAAGCATCGCTGGGCCAACGACATGCTGCGCCTGCGCTTGGCGCCGATCGATACGAAATTGCGCTGGTTGCCGGGGCAGTACATCGACGTGTTGCTGGCGGACGGCAAGCGCCGCGCATTCTCGATCGCGCTGGCGCCGCATTTGGGTCCGAATCTGGAACTGCACGTGCGCCACGTGGCGGGCGGCGGCTTCACCTCGTACGTGTTCGATGAATTGAAACCCGGCGACACGCTGCGCATCGAAGGACCGCTCGGCACCTTCGTGCCGCGCGAGGATTCCGAACGGCCGCTGCTGTTCGTGGCGGGCGGCGCGGGCTTCGCGCCGATCAAGGCGCTGGTCGAACATTTCATGCATCTCGGCACGCGCCGACCGATGCGGTTGTACTGGGGCGCGCGCCGCGCGGAAGACTTGTATTTGCGCGATCTGCCGCAAAGCTGGACAGGCGAAGCGCACGATTTCCAGTGGCAACCGGTGTTGTCGGAGCCGCAGAACGCGATCGGAGGCGCGCGTTACGGGTTCGTGCACGAGGCCGTGCTGCAGGATCATCGTGATCTTTCGATCTTCGACATCTACATGAGCGGCCCGCCGGCGATGATCGACGCGGGCCGACGCCTGTTCGTCGATGCCGGCTTGCCGGAGGATCGCCTGTACTACGATTCGTTCGACTACGCGCCGGATGTGCTGGCGCAGATTCTCGGCAATCGCGCGGGCATCCACGGCCTTTGATCTGCGGCGACGATCGGCTGCAATGATGCGCTGCCATAATGCCGCCACCCTGACGGCGATATCTCGTGCAAGACGGCTTTCTGCAATCGATCCTGATCTTCCTGGTCGCGGTGGTGATCGCGGTGCCGCTGGCGCGGCGGCTGAAGCTCGGTTCCGTGCTCGGTTATCTCGCCGCCGGCGTGGTGATCGGACCTTTCGGTTTGAAGCTGGTGCGCAATCCGGATGCGATCGCCAGCATTTCCGAACTCGGCGTCGCGCTGCTGCTGTTCGTGATCGGCCTGGAACTTTCGCCGCAACGCCTGTGGGTGATGCGGCGCGCGGTGTTCGGCGCAGGCACCGCGCAGGTGATCGGTTGCGCGGTGGTGCTGGGCGCGGTCGCGTATTTCGCGTTTCATGCGCCGCTCGCGAGCGCATGCATCATCGGCCTCGGCCTGTCGCTGTCGTCCACCGCGTTCGGTTTGCAGACGATGGCCGAACGCAAGGAGTTGCAGACCGGCTACGGCCGTCTCGCCTTCGCAGTGCTGTTGTTCCAAGATTTGGCGGCGATTCCGCTGATCGCGGCGATTCCGTTGCTGGGCGGCCACGCGCTGGCGCAGCCGCACGGCTCGCCGTTGTGGCTGTCGGCGCTGCGCGTTATCGGCGTGATCGCGGTGGTGGTGATCGGCGGGCGCTACGCATTGCGTCCGCTGTTCCGCACGGTCGCGAAGTTGCAGCAGATCGAAGTGTCCACCGCGACCGCGCTGCTGGTGGTGATCGGCACGGCGTGGCTGATGGAACTCGCTGGCGTATCGATGGCGCTGGGTACGTTCCTGGCCGGCGTGCTGCTGGCCGATTCCGAATACCGGCACGAACTGGAATCCAACATCGCGCCGTTCGAAGGCCTGTTGCTCGGTTTGTTCTTCATCGCGGTCGGCATGGGCGTGGACTTGCGTCTGCTGATCGCGCATCCATGGCTGGTGTGCGGACTGGTCGCATTGCTGTTGGTCTGCAAGGCACCGGTGCTGGCGCTGCTGGGGCGCGTCGCGCGTCTGGATTTTTCCAGTTCGTTGCGGTTGGCGGCGCTGCTCGCGGGCGGCGGTGAATTCGCCTTCGTGGTGTTCAATCTCGCCGATCAACACGACCTGCTGGATGCGGACCGTCATCGCCTGCTGGTGCTGGTGATCACGCTCAGCATGGCCGCGGTGCCGCTGCTGGTGCTCGGCGTGGCGCGGCTGCCGAAGCTGCGCAAACCCAAGCGCGAGTTCGACCGGATCGATGGCGAAG
>DATFCO010000298.1:0-8247 GCA_035253005.1 Rhodanobacteraceae bacterium | reverse complement strand
CTCTTGATCGAACGGCACCCGGCGGTGACCGGCGTGGCCGATACCAGTTTCGTTTGCGGCATGGCTTCCGCAATCCCCGTCGAACGGAAGAATGGCACCTTCTCCTCGATGCCGAGCACGCCGGTGCCGGCGCCGCGTTCGCGCATCACCTGCGCAACCAGTGCGTAGGGACTTTCGTTCTCCTGCCAGGTACGCACGTCGTGACCGAAGCGGATCTGTTCCAGCGCACGACTGCGTTCGAAAGCGGGCGTGATGTAAACCGGATCGCCCGATTTCGGCAGCAGCATGCCCATCATGCGCTCGCTGGTCCACCAGTGCATGCCGGTGTAGTAATCGAGGGAGCTGCCGCCATCCATGTAGATGGCATCCAGCTTGAGCTTGCCCATCAGTTCCTGCGCTTTCGCCAGGCGCGCGCGCCGCTCGTCGTCGGTGATCGGCACGATCTGCGAGGTGACGGGTTTCAACGCGAGGATGGATGGAGGAAGTTGGATATCCGTCGCGCCGGATTCGGCTCCGGTCGCGACGCCGCCGAACATCGCAACGGGAAGCGCAGCGGCACCCAGCGCGGACGTCTGCAGGAAACGGCGTCTGCCTGAAAGCGTGACATCGCGATCGTTCATGGTGTCCTCCGGACATGCGGCGATCGCGCGATGGTAGCCCGGATCGAGCCGCGCAGCGGCGCAATCCGGGAGTTCGCTTCAAATCATTCCCGGATTCTGCATTGCTGCATCCGGATTGCCTGCTACCCGCCCACCGCCTTCTTCACCAGTTCGGCGATCCGCTTCTCTTCGGCGGATGTCAACTTCATCAGCGCGAAGGCGGTCGGCCACATGTTGCCGTCGTCGAGCTTGGCCTTGTCGTTGAAACCGAAGGTGGCGTATCGGTCCTTGAACTTCTGTGCGTTGCGGAAGAAGCAGACGACCTTGCCTTCCTTGTCGGCATACGCGGGCATTCCGTACCACGTTTTCGGCGAGAGTCCCGGCGCGTTCTCCTTGATGATCGCGTGCAGCCGCTGCGCCATCCCGCGATCGGGCTCCGGCATTTTGGCGATCGCCGCGAGCACGTCGCTTTCGCCATCGCCCTTGCCGGCCGACTTCATCTCGCGTACGCGATCCTTCATCGCCTCGCGTTCTTCCGCGCTGAATCCGGCGGAGACCTTGCGGTTTTTTACAGGCGCCTTGCCCGCCTTCGAAGATTTTTTCCCAGCCATGGTGTTTTCCTTCACTCGTCGTCTGTTGAATGCAATCATCGAACGATCACCGCCGCTCCTGCACGCGCAGCAGGTTGCCGGCGGGATCGCGCACCGCGCAATCACGCACGCCGTAAGGCTGCATAGTCGGTTCTTCGACGATCTCGGCGCCGCTGGCCTGGATGCGTTCGAAAGCCTTGTCGAGATCCGGCGTGGCCAGCAACATCGTGGCGTACGTGCCCTTGGCCATCATTTCGGCGATGGTGCGTTTCTCGTCGTCCGTGACGCCGGGACTGGCACTGGGCGGATACAGCACGATGGATGTACCGGGCTGATCCGGCGGACCGACCGTGATCCAGCGCAGGCCTTGATAGCCCACGTCGTTGCGCACCTCGAAGCCGAGGACATCGCGGTAAAAAGCCAGTGAAGCGTCCGGATCGTTCTGCGGCAGAAAACTCGCGTGAATGCTGATGTTCATGACTGTGCCCGGTATGGAACGAGCCGTCATGCTAGATCGGGTTCCTGCACCTGCGCTTCTTCATTCCTGATCAGTTGTGTCCTGACCGGTCGAGTCACCTGCCGCGCCACGCACGCCGGCATGCCCGCCGTCGCGCGCGCCTGCTCGCGCTGGTAGACGCTGGGCGGCATGCCGACCAGTTCGGTGAAACGCGTGCTGAAGGTGCCGAGCGAGGTGCAGCCGACGGTGAAGCAGACATCGGTGACGCTCAGGTCGCCGCGGCGCAGCAGCGCCATCGCGCGCTCGATGCGCCGCGTCATCAGATAGGAATACGGCGATTCGCCGAATGCCAGCTTGAACTGCCGGCTGAGATGTCCGGCCGACATGTGCACGCCGCGCGCCAGCGCCTCGACGTTCAGCGGCTTCGCGTACTCGCGATCGATGCGATCGCGCACGCGGCGAAGGCGTGCGAGGTCGCGCAAATGCGGCATTCCTGCAGGCTGTTGGTTCACGGAAGCTGGCCCTTCGAGGGAGATCCCCCCGAGTGCGCGCGAATGAATGCCAGGATTTGCGCCATTTCCTGATCGTGCAGTGGAGAAGGCCGCGCGAGCGATTGCACGATGGTGTCATGGTCGACACCCGGATACAGGTGCAACTCCGCCGGCTCGCGATAAGCGCGCAAGGCGTACATCAGCGTCGCGGCGTTCGCCGGGTTGACCATTCGATCCGCATCGCCTTGCAACAACAACATGGGCGGTTCGTCTCCGTCGACGAAATCGAACGGCTGCGAGCGCCGCTGTTGTTCCGGCGTGCTGCCCAGTATGTTCATCAGGACCGGATCTGTGATCGAAGGGAAACGATAGGGACCGGCGAGCCCGATGAAACCGGCGAGGTCGCGCGGCTTCATTCCGACCTTCGCCAGCCACTCCGAATCGGTGGCGAGCAAGGCACCCATTTGCGCTCCGGCGGAATACCCCATCAGGAAAATGGTGTCCGGAGCGCCGCCGTACGCGGAAATATGCGTGCGGGTCCAGCCGACCGCATCCGTCGCATCGCTCATGAAACCGTCGAGCTTGACCTGCGGATACTTGCGGTAGTCGGGAATGACCACCACCACGCCTTGCGCAGCCAGCGCCGAACCGACGAAACGGTATTCGCGGCGCGAACCCGTCTGCCAGGCTCCCCCATAGAAGAAAACCACGACCGGCGCGTGCAGGGCGCCCTTCGGGGTGTAAACGTCCAGCGCGAGCTTGTGCGCGGGATCGAACACGATGTCCCTGTGCACGTCGTAACCGCTCTCCGCCCCCTCTGGAGAGTTCAAGACCACTGCGCTGCAACCCGCATCCATGACGGTCATCAACATGACGACGACCAGTCCGCGCATCACATTGCGCGCCGTACGATGGATTGATGTCTGCTCGACCACGTGTTTCCCTTGGCTCTTTTCGGAAAACGAGCGGAATCACACTCGCTTCATCGTACTCTCGATCGGGGATGAGCTTCGTCGTGCATGCGGGTCATCTCCGTTACGGCCAGCGGAACAGCGCTTCGTAATCCGCGCTAACGCGAGCGCACGCGCGCCAAGCGAGTCCGCCTTTCGCCATCGCATCGCGGATGCTGGGCGCGATCAGTTGCAGCGAACGCGCGGCGGTGCGGTCGCGCATCCGCGCGATGCGCGACCGATTCATTAAATCGAGTGCCCACTTCGGCAGTACCGCCGCGCCCGCGCCGAAAAACAGGGCACGCCCCAGCTCGGCGAGCGGCAACGGCAAGCGCACCGCTTGCAGCACGTCCAGCACTTCGCGCGTGCGCGCATCGCAGATCAATTCGCCGCATACGGCGTCGAAGAATGCGTCCAGCTCCTCCGCCGACTTGGGCACATCGCGCGCACCCAAGCTTTCCGGAATCCGTGCGACTTCGGCGAGATAGCGATCCTGCATCGCGCGCGGGATGTTCGCATGACAATACATCTCGTAGGCGCGCAGGAAACACCAGCACTCCGCGCAATGCACCCAGTTCAGCAGATGCGAATCCTCGGCGCTGTAGGCGCGGCCATCCGGCGCGACACCCTTCACGCCGGCATGAATCCGGCGCACGTGCTGGATGGCGGTCTCGGCCGGTGCACGCGGCGCGTAGGTGGTGCGTGCGACAAAGGCGATCGTGCTGCGAAGGCGGCCGAGCGTGTTGCTGCGAAAATCCGAATGATCCCACACGCCCGCCAAAGCCAGCGGATGCAGCGATTGCAGCATCAGCGAAGCCAAGCCGCCGGCCATCATCGCTGGAAAATCGGCGTGGATCTTCCACGTCACGCTGTCCGGCCCGAACAAACCAGGATCGCCCTTCGGCGCATCGTAATCGGGCGCGGGTTGATCGTGGCTCAGCACCGCCAGCACCTGGCGGCGCAGAATCCTTCGGGCCGGCGGCGGCAGCACTTTCACGCCCGGCAAGCGCAACCCCTTTCGCCGCGCATCGTCATGCGTCGTCTCGAAGCTGGAGCTGCTTGCGGAATTCATCTCCATGCAATCGTACGCCAATCCGCGAGCCGGGCTACTCTGTTCCTATGAACCCGACCGCGCAGCACGGCACTTCCGAAGTCTCGCGCGGCTCGATGTGGATCGCGGCGTTGTCGACGGTCGTCGAGTGGTACGACTTCACTTTGTATCTGTATTTCGCAACGGTGTTGTCACGGGTGTTCTTCGGCGGCGGCAAGGCTTCGCTGCTCGCCACGCTGGCGGGATTCGCGATCGCCTATTGCATGCGCCCGCTGGGCGCGGTCGTGTTCGGCCACATCGGCGACCGCATCGGACGCCAGCGCACACTGATGCTCTCGATGATGCTGATGACGCTGGCGATGTTGGCGACGGCGCTGCTGCCCGACTACTCCGCGGTCGGGCCCGCGGCCGGCGGTTTGCTGTTGCTGCTGCGATGTTTCATGGCGTTCTCGGTCGGCGGCGAATACACCGGCGTGGTCGCCTACCTGCTGGAAGGCGCGCGTGCGGAGCGGCGCGGGCTGATCACGTCGCTGGCATCGGCCGCGAGTGAAGTCGGTGCGCTGCTGGCCGTGGCGATTTCCGCGTTGACGGTCGGCGCGATGAGCACCAAGCATCTCGATGCGTGGGGCTGGCGCATTCCGTTCTTTGCGGGCGCGCTGCTGGCGGGTTGCGTCTGGATCGCGCGCTCGACGATGGAAGAATCGCCGGATTTCCTGCGGCAGGTGCGGCAACGCAGCGTGCCGGCATCTCCCTTGCGTCACACCCTCGCGCATCACCGGCCCGCGCTGCTGCGTACCTTCGCGATCTCGGCGCTCGGTTCGATCACCTACTACGTCGGCATCACCTATGTGCCGGCGTTTCTCAGTTCTTCGCACATTCTTGCCGAAGGCCGTTCGCTCTGGTTGTCGACGATTGCGGCGGTCGCTGTCATCGTCGTCACGCCGTTCGCGGGTGCGTTGTCCGATCGCGCCGGTCGCAAGCCGGTGCTGATCTGGCTCGGCATCGCCAGCATGTTGTCGCCGTTGTCGATGTTCGCGCTGATGGCGGGCGGCGGCGAGCTGCGCATCGCGATCGGCGCGATCGTGCTGGCCTGCGTCGCCGGCGGTGTGAGCGCGGTCGGCGCGCCGGCGACCGCCGAACAATTTCCGGGCGAAGGCCGGCTCAGCGGTCTCGCGCTCGGCGTGACGATGGCGACCGCGCTCTTCGGCGGCCTCACGCCTTTCCTCGCGGAACTATTGGTGCAACGCACCGGATGGAGCGCTCTTCCCGGCGCCATGATCGCCGCCGTCGCGCTGCTCGTGCTGCCGGTGTTCCTGACGATGCCGGAGACGCGGCCGCGTCTGTCCAGAGTCCGCGCACATTCATGCGACGAACTCGGAAACCGTTGACCCGAGTGTGTTCCGGAGTGCGAACGTTTGCAAGCTCATCATCGCGGTGGCAGTCGCCACATCCAGATCGTCGAGAGTTAGAGATGGTCCTATTAGGGTAATTGCACCCCTTCGCGCAGTTCCTATGCTCCTCCTGACTTGGCACAGCCTTCCACCCAGGAAGCCGTCGCCAGGATCGTGTCGGCCTGATTCCAGGCGATCACCACGGAGAGGATCCCCATGAAACAGAAAGAACAAATGCGGGTGCTCGGCAAATTGGTTGCGGTGTCCGGCGTTCCGATGCTGGCGGCGATCGGCATCGGCGCACACGCCGTGGCAGGTACACCGGCCAAGCTGCCGGCGCATTTCAGCGGAGTGCTCAGCGACTACACGCCCATGATCATCAACGGTGCTCCGGTCAAGGGAGCCCCGTATGAAATGCACGGCAACTGGTCTCTGGATTTGAATGGAACGCGAACCCAGGCCGCGTTCTCGGCGGAAATCGCCATGGAGACGTCTGAAGTCGTAAACCCGGATCCGAACTTCGATCCGACTCAACTGAATCCGCACACGCACCACATCAGCATGACCGGCGGCGTGGTGCACGACGGACCGACGGATTGGCAAACCATGTGCCCGGCGGTTTCCTCGGTTACCGGCGGATTCGTCGTCACCGGCTCGGCCTACATAACCGGGAACGGTGCCAACGCGCCTTTCGGCAATCCATCTCCCGTGACGATCTGCATCCTCGGTGGATCCGATACCTTGCAGCCGAACACGGCGTATGTCGCGTTCGCGAATGTCACCTTGACGATCGGATCTCCCGCCAGCGGACATTTCGGGCCGCAGCCGATCCACGGCGTCGTCACCGGCTGCACCGGATCGTTTGGAACGCCACGGCACGACTGCGAGGTGGCAGTGGTGCAATAAGCGAATGACGCGCGGATTCGCGCGAAGGCGCATTATGCGTGCAGGTTCTTTTGGAGCAGTTTGCGCGAATGCGGGCGCAGTTCTTCCGGATGCTCGCGGACATACGCGAGCAGGCTGCGCCGCTTTTCCCGTCCGCGCTCGCGTGTCCCCGATTCGGCCAGCGCTGAATCGGGGATCAGTTCCGGATCGCAGTCGGCCACGCGGCGATAGATCGAGCCCCACATCTTCTTGATGGTTGGAACCGAGAGATGTAGCGCGCTCGCAAGTTCCTGATCTGTCCCGTGGAAACTCTTGAGCGCAGCCAGCAGCAACTGTTGTTCGCTAGGGCTGAAACCGAACCGCGGCGGGCGATAGTCGAACAGCGTGCCCATCCACGAACCGGGCCACTGGCGGTCAAGCTCGCGCGTGATGCCCACGAGATGCGGCCGCGTCACCAGGATTTCAGCGGGTTCGGGCGGCGCTTTCTCGTACTTCTGGTGCGCCGGGTTCCAGTAGAGTCCTCCCCCTTGGTCTACCCACAGCATCCGCTCCACGTATGCTGCCTGCGCGACGATTATCTCCTTCAACAAGAGACCTCGATGTGTCTCGACGTAGGCGCCCACCATGTGGTGGTAAAAATCCATCGTGCGCGCGAACTCCGGTATTCCCATGCCTTCCCACACGACTTCGCTGAGACCGGCTCCCGAATTCGCATCGCGTACCTCGCTATTGGTGAGAATGGGAGAGTTTCGTTCCGTGACCCGTCGCGCCAGTTCCGGCCCGACCCAGCGGAGCGGGGGAGTCTTGATCTCGCGGATGAATTCGTCGCGGACGAAAACGGCGAAGCCGAGCCCCACGATCCTTGCGCGTTTCTGATCCGGCAACTCGAAAACAGCGTGGGTGACGGCTGCCGAACCCAGCAGGCGACGCCAGGCGTGGCCCAGGTTCTCGATATCTGCGCCGTAGCGCGGGCCGATCACGGGATGTCGGGCGACGATGTCGACACACTGATCCACGTCTGCCTGCTGCATCGGCCGCCAGCGCAAGGGCGTCGCGATTTTCGAGCCTTCCAGCATACCCGTGGTGGTCCCCGACAACACTCGCTCCGCCTGCCGGCGGCGCGCAGCAAGCGCAACCATCCTACGCCAATCTGTCGCGAGGCTTTCCAACCTCGATAAGGCGGTCGCAACCCGCTGCCGCCGTCCCGGCACTCACGCGGTCCGATTTCCACGCCGCGTGGGAGTGTTTCATGCGCACCCGTTCGTTGATGCTGTCGATTTCCTGCATGTCGCTGGCACTGGCTGCGTCGCTGGCAGACGCCGCGCAGGCACCCCGAGCACCTGCACCGCAATTCGGCAGCGATCTTGTCGCGCCGGGTTTGAACGTGACCGGTGCGGATCAATATTCGGCGCAGGCGCTGCCGATTCCCGCCAACGCCTTTTCCGGCCAGTCGAGCGCGATCAACAACGATGGCGTTTCCGCCGGCTGGTATCAAACCCTGCAAGGTTCCTTTGCGGTCCGTTGGGACGCGACCGGACACATGACGCGGCTGGGCAGCCTGCCCGGGCTGACCTCTTCGCTCGCCAACGGCATCAACGATTCGGGAACGATCGTCGGTTTCGCCCACAGCAGCGATTTCCTGACCAGCCGCGCGTTCGTCTGGCGCGCGGGCACCGGCATGAAAGCGCTCGCCGATCTCGGCGGCGACGCCAGTCTCGCGCAGGCGATCAACGCGTCCGGCACGATCGTCGGCTGGTCTTTCGATCCCGCGGGCATCCTGCATGCCGTGAGCTGGGATCGGTCAGGAAAACTCACCGACCTGAATCCGCCGGG
>DATFCO010000297.1:0-4381 GCA_035253005.1 Rhodanobacteraceae bacterium | reverse complement strand
GCGGAGCGCCAATCGGGCGCCGCGCGGGCGCAGCAGCAATCTTTGCAAAGCCGGATCGATGACCTGCAAAACGAATTACGTGCCGAACACGACGCGCAGAACGCGCTGGATCAGCGCACGCGCAATCTCGAAACGGCGATCGGCCAAATTTCCAGCGAGCAGTTTCAGGGGCGCGACGCTTTGCTGCTGGACGATGCCGAATTCCTGCTGCGCGCAGGCCAGCAGCGCTGGGCCGTGTTCCATGACGCCGACGCCGCCTTGCGTGCCTACGCATTGGCCGACGATGCGCTGGCCCAGGGTTCCGATCAGGTTTACCAGCCAGTACGCTCCTCGATCGCCAACGAACGCGCAGCGCTGGCGGCGGCCGCGGCGCCTTCGCGCATGCGGGCGTTGGACACCTTGGCCGCGTTGCGCGGACAGGCGCCGGCCCTGCCGCTGGCCGGATCGGAAGCGGCGCCGTCTCCGCAAAACAACGGTGTCCTGGCGCGGGCCTGGCGAGCGCTGAGCAGCGTGTTGCGGGTGGAGCGCGACAACGGCGCGTCCGCGCCCGCGGCGGATGCACACATCGCGCGCGAACTGCTGGCGCTGGACCTGGCGCAGGCGCAGGCATCGTTGCTTGCGTTCGATGAAACCGGTTTCCGCACCGCCGTGCAACGCGCCGACGCGTTGCTCGCTGCGCGCTTCGATACGGACGCGCCGGAAGTGCGCGCCGCGCGTTCGCAATTGCGAGAGATGTCGAACGCGCGCACCGCGACGCCCGCGCCGCAGCTCGGCGGTGCGCTGGCGCAGTTGCGGGCGCTGCGCGCCTCGCATGCGATGCAGACGATCGCGCCGACGCCCACCATGACCACGGGCAAGCCATGAAACCGTGGCGCTGGCTGCTGTTGTTGATCGTGATCGCGCTGATCGGCGCGCTGGCTTGGAGCTGGCTGGCCGCCGATCCCGGTTACGTGCTGATCCGCATCCGCGGCTGGCGCATCGAAGCCACCGTGGTGGGCGCACTGCTGGTGTTGATCGCGTTGTGGATCGCGGTCGCGTTCGCGTGGTGGCTGCTGCGCTGGCCGTTCGGTGCGCTATCGCGGCGGCACCGGCGCGTCAGCCGCGAACGGCTGCGCGACGGACTGGTCGCGATGGCCGAAGGCCGCAACGCGGAAGCCGGACGCGCGTTGGAGCGCGCGGCCATGCACGCACCGCTGCGTGCACCCGCGCTGCTGGCCGCCGCCGAAGCGGCCCACCGTCGCGGCGAATCGAACCGCGCCTTCGAATTGCTCGATGGCGCCGCGCAATACTCGCCGCAAGCCGCGCGCATGTTGCGCGCTCGCATCCTGCGCCGCGAAGGCCGTGCGGAAGAGGCGCTGGCGCTGCTGTCGTCGGAGGCCGATGCCGGCCGTCTGCCACCTTCCGGTTGGCATGAACTGGTGCTCTCGGCCTTGGCCGCGAACCAGCCGTGGCGCGCGCGCATCGCGCTGGAACCGCTGCGCAAGAGCAATGCACTGGGCGCGCGCGGTTACGCCGCGCTGGAAGCGCGCGTGCTGGCGGCGAATCTGTTCGCGGCGGAGGATGCCCAATCGCTGCAAGGCCTATGGAATGCGCTGTCGCGCACGCAACGGCAAAATCCGGACGTGCTGCTGGCCTACGCTCGCGCGTCGACACGCGTCGGCTCACAGGCGGCGGCACTGGACGAAATCGAAGCCGCGTTGAAACGCGAGTGGTCGCCGCAATTGGTAGCGGTGTATGGTGAACTGGCGGACGACGACCCTGCGACACGTTTGCACGTCGCAGAAACCTGGGTGCCCGCGCATCCGAATGATGCCGCGTTGTTGATCGCGCTGGGCCGCTCGTATCTGCGCAACGGTCAGCCGGCGCGCGCGCGCGATACGCTGCGTCGCGCGCTGGCTTTGCAACCGGAAAACGCGGACGGTTGGGAAACACAGGGTGAAGCGACACAGGCACTCGGCGATCAGGCCGAAGCGTTGCGCTGCTATGCCAATGCGCTGCGCGTCACGCGCGGGCAGGCCGCGATCGTCAACGCACGCGACATCGCCGACGCCGGCGTATCCGCGGTGGAAGAGCGCGACCAGCACGGGGTGCCGCGTCTGCCGGATCAGCCGGCGCAGGCGCGTTGATGCGAGTCAGGTGTTACGCTTCGCGCGCATGATGAAAACGGTTCTGGTCGCAGCTTTTTGCGTGTGCGTCGCGCTCTGTGGAGTCGCGCGCGCGGAAACGCATCCGGGCGAGGAGGCGCTGGTGCGCGAGGTCGCCGCTGAAACCGGGCAAAGCGTGGCGCAGCTCACCCGTTTGCTGGACGGCGCGCAATACAAGCAGAGCATCATCGATACGATGACGCGGCCGGCCGAGAGCAAACCCTGGAGCGAGTACCGGCCGATCTTCGTCAACCCGGCGCGGATCGATGGCGGCGTGGATTTCTATCTGGAGAATCGCGCGCTGCTGGACCGAATCAGCGCGCAATACGGCGTGCCGCCGCAGATCCTGGTCGCGATCCTCGGCGTGGAGACCGACTACGGCAGGATCACCGGGCATTACCGCGTGCTGGATGCGCTGGTCACGCTCGCGTTCCATTACCCGCCGCGCGCAGATTATTTCCGCGGCGAGTTGAAGACCCTGCTGGAATTGCCGCCGGACAAACTCGCCGCGCCGATCGACACGTTGCAAGGCTCCTACGCCGGCGCGCAGGGCTGGGGGCAGTTCATGCCCTCCAGTATCCGCGACTACGCGGTGGACGAGGACGGCGACGGCCGCATCGATCTCAATAATTCGCTGCCGGACATCCTCGCGAGCGTGGCCAATTATTTCGTGCAGCACGGTTGGCGCACCGGCGCCCCGGTGGCGGTGCAGGTCGCGCATGACGGCGATCCGGATGCGGTGGATCAATACGCGGGCACGCCGCCGACGATGCCGGTCGAACAGTTCGTGGCCGCGGGTTATACGCCGCAGATGCTGGTCGCTCCCGGCGCAGCCGCCAGCCTGCTGGCGCTGGAAACCGGCGACGGCGATCCGGAATCCTGGCTGACTTTCGACAACTTCTACGTGATCACCCGCTACAACAAGAGCCCGCGCTACGCGATGGCGGTGACGCAACTGGCGGATGCGATCGCGCAAGGCGTGGCGGCGGAGAGCCTGCCTGCGAATCCGGGTGCGCAGACCACGACGGCTTCGCAATGAAACGCGCGGCAGCGTTCCTGATAGTGCTCTCCACGGCGGCAATGCTCGCCGGCTGCTCGGGCTCGCCCGTACGCAGCAGCCATCGCGAGGGTTCTGTCGTGCGCGCGCGCGCACCGGCCGGCGACGACACCACCCAACCGCAATCGAGCCGCTACCGGCAAAGCGAAGACTCGACTCCGGACGGTGGCGGGGTCGACATCGCCTCCATCCCCGAGCCGGTGCCGCAATCCGAACCGCTGTCGCGCTACGGCAACAAGTCGCCTTACAACGTGCTGGGACAGACCTACACCGTGCTGCCGACCGCGGCAGGTTATGACGAGCGCGGCATCGCTTCGTATTACGGCACCAAGTTCCACGGCTACATGACGTCCGACTTCGAGAAGTACGACATGTACGCCTTCACCGCCGCCAGCAAGGTGCTGCCGCTGCCCAGCTATGCGCGTGTCACCAACCTGGAGAACGGCAGGAGCGTGATCGTGCGCGTCAACGACCGCGGGCCGTTCGCGCCCAATCGCATCATCGACCTGTCCTACGCCGCCGCGGTGCGCATCGGCATCTGGCCGAAGGGAACGGGACTGGTCGAGGTTCAGGGCATCGATCCCACGCACGAGAACGTTGAACCTGCGCCGCCGCCGATTGTCACAGCGCAATCGGCAGGGAAACCGAAGCTGTACCTGCAAGTGGGTGCGTTCGGCGATCCGGCCAACGCGCAGCGATTGGCCGATCAGTTGCGCGCGCAGGATCTCGGCGCGATCCGCGTGGTGGATGCGCAGATCGGCGGGCGCGATCTGAAACGTGTGCAGATCGGCCCTCTGGCGAACGTGGACGAGGCGGATCGCGTCACGCAGAAAATCGATGCTCTGGGTTTGCCGCATGCCCAAGTGGCAGTACAGTAGCGGTTTTGCTATCCCCTTCACCGTTCGTCCTGAGCTTAGGCCCAGCTTCTCGAAGCTGGGTCGCAGTCGAAGGATACGGGCGTTTCGACTCCGCTCGCTTCGCTCGCTACGCTCAACGCGAACGGTTCTTTGATGGAATCACGAATGAAACTCCCGCGTCATCTCCTGTTCGCTTCCGCGGTCGCGCTGTGCGGAGCCGCACTCGCGCAAGGTTTGCCTCCGAAGCCGGCAACACAGCTTCCGCCCAAGCCCGCGGCACAACTGCCGCCGAAGCCATCGGCGATCGCGGTGCCGGCGCCGCC
>DATFCO010000296.1:0-6095 GCA_035253005.1 Rhodanobacteraceae bacterium | reverse complement strand
GCACGCGCGGCCGGATGTTCTTCCAGAAGCGCGAGATAAGCCGAACGCCGCGCGATCGCCTGCACCAGCTTGCCGAGATTGATCAGTGCCGCGTTGGGCGCGTGCGTCTTGCGCGCCGCTTCGATCAGCAGCGGCAGCAGGTGATCCAGCCGCTCCCGGCCGCGCGCGGAGAGACCGCGCAACGCGGCCGCGCCCGCGAGCGCCGAAGTCAGCGCGTCATCCGCGACGAAACCGGCGCGCTGCAATGCGTCCGCATCCAGCGCCTGCGCGCGCGTTGCCCGCCACAGGTTGTCACCGGCCTCCGAGGGCTCTGCCGGCGCGTGACCTTCCGTCCGCGGCAGCAACACCGCGGCAAAAGCTTCTCCGACCCGCGCGCGATGCGCGTCGAGTTCCGTCTGCAACGCATTCCAATCCGAATAGCCCAAAGTGATCGCCAGCCGGGCGCGCGCCAGTGGATCTTCCGGCAGGGCGTGCGTCTGCTGATCGGCGAACATCTGCACGCGGTTCTCCAGCCGACGCAGGAAGGCATACGCTTCGCGCAAGACCTTTGCGCGCGCGGAAGACAAATAGCCGCGTCGGGCGCACGCTTCCAGCGCGGGCGGCAGGCCTTGCACGCGCAGCGCCGGATCGCGTCCGCCGCGGATCAGTTGCTGCAATTGCACGATGAACTCGATTTCGCGGATGCCGCCGGGGCCGAGCTTCAGGTGATCGGCCAGATCGCGCCGCGCGACCTCCGCATCGATCAGCGCCTTCATCTCGCGCAGGCCTTGCAGCGCGGTGTAATCGAAATAACGCCGATAGACGAACGGCCGCAGCAATTCCAGCAGGCGTTTGCCGGCGCCGATGTCGCCCGCAACCGGGCGCGCCTTGATCCAGGCGTAGCGCTCCCAGTCGCGGCCCTCGCGCTGGTAGTACTGCTCCATCGCGGCGAACGAAGCCGCCACCGGCCCCGCTTCGCCGAACGGACGCAATCGCAGGTCCACGCGCGCGGCGATGCCTTGCGTGCCGGCTTCGCTCAGACTGCGCACGAATTCGCGCGCCACGCGCGCGAAGAATTCCGCATTGTCCAGCGCGCGCGCGCCGTCGGTTTCGCCGGCTTCCGGGAATGCGAGGATCAGATCGATATCGGACGAGAAATTCAATTCGGCCCCGCCGAGCTTGCCCAAGGCCATCACCACCAGCGATTGCGGCGCGCCTTGTGCGTTGCGCGGCACGCCGTAACGCGCGCGCATCCGCGTTTCGGCGTCATGCAAGGCTGCTGCGATCAGCGTCTCGTACAACGCGGTGGTGCCAGAGAGCGTGTCGGTCAGTTCGTCCAGCCCGTTCACGTCGCGGAACACCAGCCGCAACGCTTCGGCGCGGCGGAAGCGGCGCAGCCGCGACGGAAAATCATCCGCGCCCGTATCCGCCAGCATCGCAGCACGCGCAGAAGCCGGAGCCGGATCGCGCAGCCGCTCGAGTCCGCGCGCGTCCAGCAGCGTCGGCTCGCGGCGCAAGGTTTCGAAGGCGAAATCGCTGGCCAGCAGCAGACGGCGCAGCCGTTCGGAAACACCGGCGTCATCGTGCAGCCGAATGCCGGCCGCGCGGCAAATCCCTGCCAGCTCGGACAAACGCGCATCCGCCAACGCGGTCAACGCATTTGGGTGTGAAAACGTTGTGTCGATCACTGCCCGATTATGCCCGTCCTCCGCCAACAACCGGTTCATGTCGGGCCGGTTACATTGATGCTCCGGAACCGGTACAGCCGCGTGTCGAACACCCGCTTTTTCCAACGTCACTCCCTTTCTCTGCGCGCGGCTTTCGTCGTGTTGCTGGCGCTGCTGTTCGTACTTGCCACCAGCGTGCTGGATGGCGATCCCGGCGTGTCGCCCGCTCAGTTGTTCGTGGCGCCGCGCGCAATATTTGCGAACGCATTGCCTGGCCTGCTGCTGGCGATGGTCTTGCTGGCGCTGACGCGCCGCGCGCTGCTTTCGGCGCTGCTGGCGTTCGGTGCCGAGGCGCTGTTGTACTGGGTAAACGCGCAGAAGGTGGCGAATCTGGCCTCGCCCCTGGTGCCGGCGGATTTCCACATGCTTGGCCAGTTGCGGCAGGGCGGCGCGCACCTGCTGGAAGGTTACGCGCACCTTAGCTCGTGGTGGATTCTCGCGGCGATCACCGGTGCGCTGATCCTGATCGCGCTCTGGCGTTACGAACCTCCGCTATTACCGCGCAGCGCCGCGCCTCGCACAGGCGTGGGCGCGTGCGCGGCGGCGGCACTGCTGTCGTTATGCGCCGGCTGGTCGGCCTGGCACGTGCTCTATAACCAGGGCGCACTCGCGTTCCAGCCGTGGTCGGCCAGCGAATCGGCCAAGACCGGCGGTCTGATCACGATGCTGACTCTGTATCGGCTGGATTACGCCGGATCGCATTCCAAGGTGGACACGCAGGCGGCGCGCGCGTTGCTGGGCAGCACCGAGGATGCGGTGCGCGCACGCATGGCCGCGGGCAATGACGGTCTACGGCCGGACATCGTGATCGTGCAGAGCGAATCCTTCTTCGATCCCGGCCGCATGCGCGGCTATGCGCCCTTCCAGTTCATTCCGAATTTCGAGCGTCTTGCGAGTCAGGGCGAATCGGGACCGCTGTACGTCCCGACCTTCGGTGGCGGCACCATCCGCACCGAATTCGAAGTGCTGACCGGTTTGCCCCTGCGCTATTTCCCGCAGGTGCAATTTCCTTATCTGCAATTCAGCGCCAAGGTGATTCCGGGTCTTGCCCGTACGTTGCGATCCAACGGCTACACCACGCTTGCGATCCACGACAACTATCGCGGCTTCTGGAATCGCGCGAGCGCGCTGCAACGACTGGGCTTCGACCACTTCATCGCGATCGACGGTTTTCCGAAGAACGTATCGCACGACGGCCACTACATCGCCGACAGCGCGCTGACGGACGAAATCCTGAAACAGCTTCGCGATTCCGGCCCGCCGCAACTGATCTTCGCGATCAGCATGGAGGCGCACGGCCCGTACGATGGCAACCCGGGCCCGATCAACGTCGCCGAGCGCGATGCGATTCCGGTTCCGTCAGGTGTAACGGGTGTCGCCAAGACGATGTTGCAGAATTATCTCTATCACGTGCGGCATGCGGACGAACAGCTCGGCCGACTGGCCGATGCGCTGTCGCGTCGCGCGCGTCCCACGTTGTTGATGTTCTACGGCGACCACCTGCCGGCGCTCGGACAGGCGTTCGAGGTGAACGGTTTCAAGAATGGCCAGGACCAGCTCGCGCAGACCGGTTCGTGGCTGCTGATCGATCCGGCGCATCCGCAAGACAGCCGGCCCGAGTCGCTCGCGGCCTGGGCGCTGCCGGGGCAATTGCTCGAACGCGCCGGTATCCGCGACGACGCATGGTTCGCGCTCACCGATGTGATGGCGCCGCAGCTTTCCGTGCTGACGCGTGCGCCGAATGCCCAGCCCGTGCCCGAGGACGCGCAGCAGCTCGCGCTCGACCAAGGCATGACCAACGTCGCGCAACTTCGGTTGAAAGGCAAACTCCAGCAATTGATGCCCGACGGCGACACCGAAGCCGAACTCGCCGCGCGCATGCCGCGCCCGCAGGCGCAGCCGGTGCTGGCCGCGCCCAATGGCGCCTCGCAGTAGCGATCATTTCCGGATGACATCCAGAACTCGCACGTGATCGGAACGTGCGAGCCTATTGCCGCACCATCATTGATGGAGGACCACCATGAACCCCGCAGTGCGTGTGGTGTTGGCTTTTGCCGTGATCGGTATCTGTGTCGATTCATTCGCAGCCGATCGGGCTGCCGCTGCACCCAATCAATTGGGCATGTTCGCCGGCACTTGGAGAGGCAGCGGCAGTTTCACGCAGGCGAACAAGACCGTGCACGTGAATGGCAGAAACACCTGCAACTGGTCGAGCGCGGTGCACGTGTTTCTCGTCTGCGACGGCGTGGCGCAAATCGAAGGCGTGGCGCAGCCGCAACATCAGCTTTCCGTTTACACATGGGATGCCGCGAGCGGAAAGTATGGCTTCGCCAATATCACCCCCGGCCAGATCGCGAGTCCCGATCTCGGTTTCTCCGGAAAGACCTGGACCTACACGGGCCATTTCACGGACAAGCAGAACAAGGCGCACTGGTTCCGCACGCTCAACATCTTCGACTCGCCCGATCATTACCGCTACGAAATCCAGAGCAGCGACGACGGCCAGCACTGGACCACGACAGGAAGCGGTGAATCGCGCAGACAACAGCAATAGCGCAAGTTCTCCTGCATGCGGCAGGGATTCCAAAAAAAAGCCCCGCGATTTTTCGCGGGGCTTTTGCTTTTGGGCTTTGGATTTTGCTTCTACGGCGGCGCAGGGATGCGCCGCCGCGCCCGCTCGCAAATTCGTGGATGAATTTGCGAGCGAGAACTTAGAAGTCCATTCCACCCATTCCGCCCATCCCGGCGCCGGCGCCCGCGCCGTGGTTGTGCTCTTCCTTCTTCGGCGCTTCGCCCACCATCGCTTCGGTAGTGATCATCAGGCCGGCGATCGACGCGGCGTTCTGCAGCGCGGTGCGGGTGACCTTGGTCGGATCGAGGATGCCCATCTCGACCATGTCACCGTATTCGCCCGACTGCGCGTTGTAGCCGAAGTTGCCGTCCTTCTCGGCGACTTTGTTCAGCACCACGCTGGGCTCCTCGCCCGAGTTGGTGACGATCTCGCGCAGCGGTGATTCCATCGCGCGCAACGCGATCTGGATGCCGAAGTTCTGGTCCTCGTTGGCGCCCTTCACGTTCTTCACGGCCTTCAGCGCGCGCACCAGCGCCACGCCGCCGCCCGGTACCACGCCTTCCTCGACCGCTGCACGGGTCGCGTGCAACGCATCTTCAACGCGCGCCTTCTTCTCCTTCATCTCGACTTCGGTCGCGGCACCCACCTTGATCACCGCCACGCCGCCGGCCAGTTTGGCCACGCGTTCCTGCAGCTTCTCGCGGTCGTAATCGGAGGTGGTCTCCTCGATCTGCGCCTTGATCTGCTTGATACGGCCTTCGATCGCCTTGGAGTCGCCCGCGCCATCGATGATGGTGGTGTTCTCCTTGCTGACCACGACCTTCTTGGCGCGGCCGAGGTCCTTGATCGTGGCCTTTTCCAGCGACAGGCCGACTTCCTCGGAAATCACGGTGCCGGCGGTCAGGATCGCCATGTCTTCCAGCATCGCTTTGCGGCGGTCGCCGAAGCCCGGCGCCTTCACCGCGCACACTTTGACGATACCGCGGATGGTGTTGACCACCAGCGTCGCCAGCGCTTCGCCTTCCACTTCCTCCGCGACGATCAGCAGCGGCTTGCCGGACTTCGCCACGCCTTCCAGCACCGGCAAGAGATCACGCACGTTGGAGATCTTCTTGTCGTGCAGCAGCACGTACGGATCTTCCAGCTCGCACTGCATCGACTGCTGGTTATTGATGAAGTACGGCGAGAGATAGCCGCGGTCGAACTGCATACCTTCGACGACATCGAGTTCGTTCTCGAGACCGGAGCCGTCCTCGACCGTGATCACGCCTTCCTTGCCGACCTTGTCCATCGCCTCGGAGATCAGCTTGCCGATCACCTCGTCGCCATTGGCGGAGATGGTGCCGACCTGCGCGATCGACTTGGAATCGGACGACGGCTTGGAAATCTTCTTCAGCTCCTCGACCGCCGCGGTGACCGCCTTGTCGATGCCGCGCTTCAGATCCATCGGGTTCATGCCGGCGGCGACCGCTTTCATGCCTTCGCGGATCATCGCCTGCGCCAGCACGGTCGCGGTGGTGGTGCCGTCACCGGCGTTGTCGGAAGTCTTGCTGGCGACTTCCTTCACCATCTGCGCGCCCATGTTCTCGAACTTGTCGGCCAGCTCGATTTCCTTGGCCACGGACACGCCGTCCTTGGTGATGGTCGGCGCGCCGAAGCTTTTCTCGAGCACGACGTTGCGGCCCTTGGGGCCGAGGGTGGCCTTGACCGCATTGGCCAGGACGTTGACGCCGCGCAGCATCCGCGCACGGGCGTCTTCGGAAAAGCGAATCTCTTTAGCTGCCATGACTTTGATCTCTTCTTGAATTTGAAAATCG
>DATFCO010000295.1:0-5159 GCA_035253005.1 Rhodanobacteraceae bacterium | reverse complement strand
CGCTGCGCGGCACGTTCAACTCGCAGGTGGACGTGTCCTTCCGCATGGGGATGATGTGGTTCATCTTCTCGGAAGTGATGTTCTTCGGCGCGTTTTTCGGCGCGCTGTTCTACACGCGCATGATCAGCATTCCGACGCTGGGCGGCGAAGGCGTGGGCGCGCTGACCAACCAGTTCCTGTGGAGCGGTTTCGCGCCTTCCTGGCCCACCAACGGGCCGGAGCACATCGGCGGCACCTTCAGCACCATGCCGCCGTGGGGCATTCCGCTGGTGAACACGCTGCTACTGCTGTCCTCGAGCGTGACCGTCACCATCGCGCACCACGCGCTGCGCGCTGGGCACCGCGCGAGGCTGCTGGTGTTCCTGGCGCTGACGATCTTGCTGGGCGCGAGCTTCCTCTACATGCAGGCGCACGAGTACTACGAGGCCTATACCAACCTCAACCTCACGCTGCACACCGGCATCTACGGCTCGACCTTCTTCATGCTGACCGGCTTCCATGGCCTGCACGTGACGCTTGGCACGATCATGCTGACGATCATCTGGTTGCGCTGCGCGCGCGGACATTTCAGCCGCGACCACCACTTCGCTTTCGAAGCCGTGGCGTGGTACTGGCACTTCGTGGACGTGGTGTGGCTGTGTCTTTTTCTGTTCGTGTACGTCCTCTGACTGCGCGGAGGCTCGCGCTGACGTCGTTGCACGCCCGCTCGCAAATGCTCATTGAACTAAAGTCAACTCCGCTTTGCTCGCGGGCTACGCCTAGTCAGCGCTTCGCCCGCGCAGTCAGCGGTTGAGACTTCGTTGAGCGATTTGAAGAAGTGGGTCAAGAGCGCAGCGGTTTTCGCTCAACCCCCAACGCCATGCGGATGCAGCCACCCCGTCCAGATGCCCAGCAGGATCAGCGCGATCAGCAGCAGCGACAGGCCGATGCGCCGCGTCAGGGCCCACGCGGTGCGGCCGCTCTGACCCTTGTCGGTCATCATGAAATACAGCGCCTGCCCCAGATTCCAGACCACCACCAGGAACACCACCACGAGAATGATCTTGAACAGCGTGGGCGTCATGGCGCTTTTCGGCGTGGAGGAAACGGGCAGTATAGCCGTGCGTCGCGCGGTGACCGACGCGCGTGATCCGTCTGCGTCGGCCATCGGTGTTCGCGGTGCTGCTGACGTTGTGCGGTGTGGCGATTTTCATCGCGTTGGGCATCTGGCAACTGCATCGCGCGCGTTATCACGAAGCCGTGCTGGCGCATTTCGCCGGTGCGGCACTCGCGCCGGTGCGACCGTTCGCGGCGGTCGAACACTCGGCTCCGGCGGATGTGTATCCGCACGTGCAGGTGCGCGGCAGATACGCTGCGCATCGCGCGTATCTGCTGGACAACCGCATGCACGCGGGGCAACTGGGCGTGGATGTCTTCGTGCCGTTCACGCCGGACAACCGCGACCGCGTGTTGCTGGTGGATCTCGGATTCCTGCCGCGGCAGGGGCCCGAGGAAGTGCTGCCGGAGCTGCCGCCGGTACCGCAACAGGAAATCGCCTTGAGCGGTTTGTACGCGCCGCCGCCCGCGGCGGGATTGAAACTTGGCGGCAATCCGCTGACGCATGAAAAGAGCTGGCCGAAACTGGTGACCTGGATCGATCCCAAAGCCATCGCCGCGGACCTGCACCGCCATCTGTATCCGCGCGTGCTGCTGCTGGATGCCGATCCGGCCAGTCCGTACGTGCGCCAGTGGACACCGGAAGTGATCGCGCCTGCGCGCAATCGTGCGTACGCTTTCCAGTGGTTCACTTTCGCGCTGGCGGCCGTGGTCATCTTCTTCGTGATGCATCGAAAGAAATCTCCGCAATGATCGATTCGCGCAACCGCCGTCGTCTGCAACTGCTGGGCGTTGCCGCGCTGTTCGCGGCGCCGATCCTGGTCGGCATCGCGCTGGTGCTGTCCGGCTGGATGCCGGGCACGAAGAGCTACGGACTGCCGATCCTGCCGCAACGCAATCTCGCCGGCGCGCCCGTGCAACTGGACAACGGCGCGCCTTTCGAATGGCGCGACCGCGATTTTCACTGGACGCTGGTAGCGCTACCGGGGCCGGATTGTGCGGCGCGCTGCGCGCAGGCGCTGGACATGATCGAGCGCGCGCGCATCACGCTGAATCAGAATGCGGACAAATTGCGACTGCTGTATCTGGGTTCGCCGTCCGATGGCGCGCAGATGTCCGGACCGATGCATACGTGGCAGGTGAGCGCATCGAATGCCTCTGCGCTGGACGACTTGCGTCCGCACGCGCGCGATTCGCTGGCTGCGGTGCTGGTGATGCCCGACGGAGTCGCGTTGACGCACTATCCGCCCGGTTTCAATCCGGAAGGCTTGAAGAAAGATCTTCAGAAGGTGGTGCGATGAGCGAACGCACGTCATCCGCATTGCGCGCACTGGCATGGATCGCCTGCGCATTCGCGTTCGGCGTGATCGTGTTCGGCGCGTTCGTGCGGCTGTCGAACGCAGGATTGTCCTGTCCCGACTGGCCGACCTGCTACGGCCACATCACCTGGCCGCAGCGGCCGCACGCGGTCGCGCAGGCCGACGCGGCGTTTCCGCAGCGTCCCGTCGAAACGACTAAAGCCTGGCGCGAACAGACGCATCGCTTTCTCGCCGGCACGTTGGGCGTGCTGGTGCTGGCGCTCGCGCTGGCGGCCGCGTGGCGGAATCGCGCGCGCATGGCTGTCGTCATCGCGGGAATCGTGCTGATCGCGATCGGCATTCCGTTCTACATCGACAAGAGCTACGTTGCCTCCGCGGTTTGCGCGGGAGCGGGCGAAGCATTGTTGCTGGCCTGCGTGATTTTCTGGCGCGACGGAGGCTGGCGTCGCATCGCGGGGCTGGCGCTAGCGGTCGTCGCGTTCCAGGCGCTGCTCGGCATGTGGACGGTGACCTGGCTGCTGAAGCCCATCGTGGTGACGGGACATCTGCTCGGCGGCATGACCACGTTTGCGCTGCTGGCCTGGATCGCGTGGAAACTTTCGGGCGCGTGCGCGCGCAACGCGCGCGAAGCTTCGCTCTTCGGTGCGGTGCTGACCGGCCTGATCCTGCTCGCCTGCCAGATTTTTCTCGGCGGCTGGACGTCCAGCAACTACGCCGCGCTCGCCTGTGGCACAGATTTCCCGAAGTGTCTGGCTCACTGGTGGCCGCCGGTGGATTTCCATCAAGGTTTCATCCTGTGGCGCGGCATCGGCGTGAACTTCGAAGGCGGCATCCTCGATGCGGCCGCGCGCAGTGCGATCCAGATCGCGCATCGTTTCGGTGCGTTCGTGGTGTTCGTCTATCTCGCATGGCTCGCGCATCGGGTTTCGCGCGCAGGCTTGCGCGGCTTCGGCATCGCGCTGGGTGTGCTGTTGATCGCGCAGGTCGCGCTCGGCATCGGCAACGTGAAACTCGGCTTGCCGCTAGCCGTCGCCGTCGCGCACAACGGTGGTGCCGCGCTGCTGCTGTTCGTGATGGTGGCGTTGTTAGCGCGCACAAAAAGCCGTGAACCGGTAGCCGGTAGCCGGTAGCCGGCAAAGCGCCGCATTCGCAGATTCTGCTCTCCGGCTCCCGGTTTCCTGCGTCACAAGATGCCAGATTAGAATTGTTGGATGTCATCTGTCGCCGCTCAATACTTCGAACTCACCAAGCCGCGCGTGGTGGCGCTGCTGGTCTTCACCGCGGTGATCGGCATGTTTCTGGCGGCGCCGGGCGTGCCAGACTGGCGGCCGCTGGTGTTCGGCACGTTGGGCATCTGGCTGGCCTCGTCTTCCGCGGCCGCGTTCAATCATCTGATCGACCAGCGCATCGACAAGCTGATGGCGCGCACATCGCAGCGTCCGCTGGCGACGGGTGCGCTGACTGCGAAGCAGGTGCTGATCTTCGCGCTGATCATCGGCGCGGTTTCGATGGCGGTGTTGTTCTTTCTGGTGAATCCGCTGACCGCGCTGCTGACCTTCGCGGGATTGATCGGCTATGCACTGATCTACACCGCGTTCCTGAAACGCGCCACGCCGCAGAACATCGTGATCGGCGGCGTGGCCGGCGCGATCCCGCCGCTGCTGGGCTGGGCTGCGGTCACGAACATGCAAGGCCACACCGACTGGGCGTACGCGCTGCTGCTGGTGCTGATCATATTCGCGTGGACGCCGCCTCATTTCTGGTCGCTGGCGATCTTCCGCCGCGAGGATTACCGCCGCGCTTGCATTCCGATGCTGCCAGTCGCGTACGACGTGCAGTACACGCGTTGGCACGTGCTGTTCTACACCGTGTTGCTGATGCTGGTGAGCGTGCTGCCTTATCTCGCCGGCATGAGCGGATTGTTTTATCTGGGCGGCGCGCTGGTGCTGGATTTCGCGTATCTGTACTACGCGCTGCGGCTGATGAATCCGCCTGACGAATTGTTCGCGATGCGCGCGTTCGGTTACTCGATTGTGTACCTGATGGCGCTGTTCGCGTTCCTGCTGGTGGACCACTGGCTGTTGCTGCGGACGATTGCGCCCGGCACTTACGTGTTGCAACGAGTCGGCTGAAGTGGACCTGCTGCACTGGTTCGTTCCCTGGGAGCCGTCGATCACGGTCGTGGTCTGCTGTGTTACGGCCGCGGCCATCTACCTGCGGGGTGCATTGCGTTCGCCGATCACCGCGCCGTGGCCGCGGCAGACGCTGTTCTGGTCCGGCCTGGTGCTGACTTATTTATGTCTGCACACGCAACTGGATTACTACGCCGAGCACGAATTCTTCATCAACCGCCTGCAGCAGTTCGGCTTGCAGCACCTCGGGCCCTTCCTGATCGCGCTGTCTTATCCGGGCGCGGCCTTCCGTCGCGGATTGCCGCTGCGCTGGCGCACGCGCGTGTTGCGCCCTGCGTTGACGCGCGGACCGCTGCGCTGGCTGCTTGATTTCCTGTTCAATCCGTGGATCGCATCCATGCTATTCGTCAGCCTGATGATCTTCTGGCTGTGGCCGAGCGTGAATTTCGCCGCGATGCTGGATTGGCGGCTTTATCGCCTGATGAACTGGAGCATGGTGCTGGACGGCCTGCTGTACTGGTGGCTGATACTGGACACGCGGCCCAAGCCGCCGGCGCGGCTCGGGCCCGGCGTGCGCGTGCTGGTGGAAATGGCGGTGATGGTGCCGCAGATC
>DATFCO010000294.1:0-7663 GCA_035253005.1 Rhodanobacteraceae bacterium | reverse complement strand
TTCCTTCCAGCGCCGCTCCAGATTCGGGATCACGCCTTCGAAGCGATGCTTGCGCACGAAGCCGGAGCGGCCTTCGCCCAAGTATCGGAATTCGATCTTCTCCTCGCCGGAACCGAACAGAATCGCCTCGCGCGTCGCCTTCGGCAGTTCACGCCATGGCGTTTCCACGTCGAACTTGTAGTGCTTCGCCAGCGACTTGATCATCTGGAAGAAGTGCGGATTGCGCCGGTCCCAGCCGCGCACCGCGCCTTCGCCGAAGGAGCGCTCCGGTTGCGCGACCACGCGCGCCGGATCGAAGAACTGCGTCACGCCCAGACCGTCGCACGCCGGACACGCACCCACCGGCGAATTGAACGAGAACAGCCGTGGTTCCAGTTCCGGCAGCGAGTAATCGCACAACGGGCAGGAATAGCGCGAGGAGAACAACTGCTCCGGCGCCTTGGAGTCATCCATGTCGACGATGATCGCCAGCCCTTCGCCTAGCCGCAGCGCGGTTTCGAAGGATTCGGCCAGCCGCTGCTTCAAATCCTCGCGCGGACGGAAACGGTCGATCACCACTTCGATGGTGTGCTTGATGCGCAAGCCCAGCGGCGGCACGGCGTCGAGGTCGTACACCTGACCGTCCACGCGCGCGCGGACGAAGCCCTGTGCGCGCAGTTGTTCGAACACCTGCACGTGTTCGCCCTTGCGTTCGCGGATCACCGGCGCTAGCAGCATGTAGCGCTTGTCGGGATCCAGCGCCAGCGTGGCGTCCACCATCTGGCTGACAGTTTGCGCTTCCAGCGAAGTGCCGTGATTCGGGCAGCGCGGCGTGCCCACGCGCGCGTAGAGCAGGCGCAGGTAATCGTAGATCTCGGTAATGGTGCCGACGGTCGAACGCGGATTGTGCGAAGTGGATTTCTGCTCGATGGAGATCGCAGGGCTCAAGCCCTCGATGTGATCGACATCGGGCTTCTCCATCATCGACAGGAATTGCCGCGCGTAGGACGACAGCGATTCCACGTAGCGCCGCTGGCCTTCGGCGTAGATGGTGTCGAAGGCCAGCGAGGACTTGCCGGAACCCGACAGACCGGTGATCACGATCAACCGGTCGCGCGGCAGTTCCAGATCCAGATTTTTCAGATTGTGCGTGCGCGCGCCGCGAATGCGGATCGTGTCCATGGGTGCCGAAAACGGGTAAGAGCGCGCCGGAAAGGCGGCTACTATAGCAACCAGTCCAATATGTGGCCGCAGGGGCCCCTTTCCAAACGCAGGTGCGATTGCCCGTCAATGCCGATCGGGCTATACTTTCACGTTCCGCCGGGCTGAATCGAGCGGATTCACCAGAATAACGACAGAACCGATGAGGCTTTGCAAATGTACGCAGTCATTCTTACCGGCGGACGCCAGTTCCGTGTGATGCAGGGCGATATCCTGCGCGTCGAGAAGCTCGACGCGGATCCGGACAGCGCCGTCAAGTTCGAACAGGTGCTGATGATCGGTGACGGCGAGAACATCACGCTCGGCGCGCCGCACATCGACGGCGCCCATGTCGCCGCCAAGGTGCGCGGCCACGGCCGCCACGACAAGGTGCGCATCGTGAAATTCCGCCGCCGCAAGCACCATCGCAAACAGATGGGGCATCGGCAGCACTACACCGAAATCGAAATCACGGCGATCGCCCCCAAAGGCGACAAAGCCGCGAAGGAGTAAGCCGTCATGGCACACAAGAAGGGCGTAGGTTCTTCGCGCAACGGCCGCGATTCGAATCCGAAATATCTGGGCGTCAAGCTCTACGGCGGCCAAGCCGTGGAAGCCGGCAACATCATCGTGCGCCAGCGCGGCACGCAGTTCCATCCGGGCGCGGGCGTGGGCTTGGGCCGCGACCACACGTTGTACGCGCTGGTCGATGGCAAAGTCGAGTTCAAGACGCACGGCTCGAAAGGACGCCGGACGGTGAGTGTCATCGCTGAGTAATCGGCGAATCGCCACGGTTTCGACAGAGCCCCGCCATACGCGGGGCTTTTCGTAGGTGGGGATTGGGGGTGGGCAGTGGGGGCGCAAGTTCGTATCGCCTCTGTGCCCAAACCACTATTCTTCCTCGCATGATGGTTTCGATTCTTGCGCCCTCGCCACTCATCTCCCCTCCCCGCTCTTAATGAAATTCGTCGACGAAGCGATCATCAAGGTGTGGGCCGGCGACGGCGGCAACGGCTGCGCCAGCTTTCGCCGCGAGAAGTTCATTCCTTTCGGCGGTCCCAACGGCGGCGATGGCGGCGACGGCGGCAGCGTCTGGCTGGTCGCGGATGAAGGGCTGAACACGCTGGTGGATTTTCGCCATCAGCGTATCTTCCGCGCACAGCGCGGTGAGAACGGCATGGGTTCCGACATGTACGGCCGCCGCGGCGAGGACACCGAAATCCGCGTGCCGGTCGGCACGACGGTGATCAATGTCGACACCGACGAATTGATCGGTGATCTGACCGCGCACGGTCAACGATTGCTCGTGGCGCGCGGCGGCAAGGGCGGCCTCGGCAATATTCATTTCAAGAGTTCCACCAATCGCGCGCCGCGTAAATTCACCGGCGGCACGCCGGGAGAGGCGCGTGACCTGAAACTGGAATTAAAGGTGCTCGCCGACGTCGGCCTGCTCGGGTTCCCCAACGCCGGCAAGAGCACTTTCATCCGCGCGGTTTCCGCCGCGACGCCGCGCGTGGCGGACTACCCGTTCACGACATTGCAACCGCATCTGGGCGTGGTGCGCGTCGAGGCGGACCGCAGTTTCGTGATCGCCGACATCCCCGGCCTGATCGAAGGTGCGGCGGAAGGCGCGGGCTTGGGCGTGCAGTTTCTGAAGCACCTCTCGCGCACCAGCCTGCTGCTGCATCTGGTCGATATCGCGCCGATCGACGGCAGCGATCCGGTCACGCAGGTGCGCGCGATCGAGAACGAATTGCGGCGTTTCGATCCACAATTGCTGGAGCGCCCGCGCTGGCTGGTATTGAACAAGATCGATCTGGTCGCGCCCGACGAACGGGAGGCTCGTGCGCGTGGGATCGTTGCGGCGTTGAATTGGCAGTCGCCTTGGTTTGCGGTTTCCGCCACGGAGCGTGTCGGCACGCGCGAAGTTGTGCTGGCGGCACAGCGGTTCTTCGATGAGCGGCGTGCTGCCGACAAAGAACAGAGCGCGGATCCAGCAGACGGCGAGGCCCGTAAATGACCTTCGCGATAATCTCTGCGCAGAGAAAGTCCCCCCTCACCCGCCAAGCGCTGCGCGCTTGTCTCCCTCTCCCCCATGGGGAGAGGGTTGGGGTGAGGGGGCCGCGAGGTGGTGCAGCCAGCGCAACAAAAAAGCCGGCCAAGGCCGGCTTTGCTTTTCCCTTCACATTATTCTTGCGTTCGTCCATGAACGCGAAAATCAAAAAGCAGCCATCCGTGGCTGCACTTTCAAAGGATCAACTCAACCTTTCGATAAATCAACCCAGCGCCTTGATCTTCGCCGCCAGACGGCTCTTGTGCCGCGCGGCCTTGTTCTTGTGGATCAGGCCATGATGCGCGTAGCGGTCCATCACCGGCTCGGCGGCCTGATAGGCGGCTTCGGCGCCGGCCTTGTCCTTGGCTTCGATCGCCTTCAGCACCTTGCGGATGGACGAGCGCAGCATCGAGCGCTGGCTGGCATTGCGCATGCGGCGCACTTCGGACTGACGGGCGCGCTTCTTGGCGGACTTGATGTTGGCCACGGGGTGAAACTCCGGAGAGGGTTCGAAAAAAGACCGGCAAGTATGCGGGCGACGCCGCGGAGAGTCAACTCATGAGGGCGCCCAGCCTGCTGCGCGGACTGTTGTCCTTCAGCTCGATGACGATGGTCTCGCGCGTGCTCGGGCTGGTGCGCGACATCGCGATGAGCCACGTGTTCGGCGCCAGCGGCGCTACCGACGCGTTCGTGATCGCCTTTCGCATTCCCAATTTCATGCGCCGCCTATTCGCGGAAGGCTCCTTCAGCATCGCCTTTGTGCCGGTGTTCACCGAGGTCAAGGAGACGCGCAGTCACGCCGATCTCAAGGAACTGACCACGCGCGTCGCCGGCACGCTGGGCGGCGTGCTGCTGGTGATCACGGCGCTCGGTTTGATCTTCGCGCCGCAGGTGGCGACCGTATTCGAACCCGGCGCACTGAAGGATCCGCAGCAGCTCGATCTGACCGCAGACCTGCTGCGATTGACATTCCCGTTCCTGCTGTTCGTCTCGCTGACCGCGCTCGCCGGCGGCATCCTCAACAGCTTCCACCGATTCGCGCTGCCGGCGGTCACGCCGGTGATCCTCAATGTCTGCATGATCGCAGGCGCCCTGTGGCTGTCGCCGTATCTGCGCGTGCCGATCGAATCGCTGGGTTGGGCGGTGCTGATCGCCGGCATCCTGCAACTGCTTTTTCTGCTGCCATCGGTGCGAGGGCTAGATCTTCTGTCGTTGCCGCGCTGGGGTTGGAATCATCCCGGCGTGCGCCGGATCATGCGACTGATGTTGCCGACGCTGTTCAGTTCGTCGATCTCGCAACTCAATCTGCTGCTGGACACGATCGTGCTGTCGCTGCTGGTCACGCGTTCGCAGACGTGGATCTATCAGGCGACGCGTTTTCTGGAATTGCCACTGGGCGTGTTCGGCGTGGCGCTCGGCACGGTAATCCTGCCAACGCTGTCGCGGTATTTCGTCCTGCAGGATTACCGCGGCTTTTCGCGCGTGCTCGACTGGGGCTTGCGCAATACGCTGCTGATCGCGGTGCCCTCGACGCTCGCGCTGATGCTGCTGGCCGAGCCGATCGTCGCGACATTTTTCCAGAACGGCCGCTACACCGCGTTCGATTCGCACATGACCGCGCTGGCGATCGTGGGCATGGGGTTCAGCGTGCCGGCGATCGCGATGCAGCGCACGCTGCTGCCGGCGTTCTATTCGCGGCAGGACACCAAGACCCCGGTGCGCGCGGGCGTGGTCGCGCTGATCAGCAACATGGTTTTCAATTTCGCGCTGATCGCGCTGTTGTTCGAACTGTGGGCGCCGCCCGCATTGAAGAGCCTGCCGTGGTTGCAAGGCATTGCGCGTCAGCCGGGCCTGCATGTCGGTCTGGCGTTCGCGAGTTCCTTTTCGAATTGGTTGAACTGCGCGCAGTTGTGGCATTACCTGAAAAAGGCTGGCGTGTATCAACACGAACCCGGCTGGGCGAGGCACTGGTGGCGATTGGGTTTCGCCTGCGCGGTGATGACGGTGGTGCTCGCCGCGTGCCTGTGGCTGTGGCCATGGCCGGCGTGGACGCAGATGCGCATTCTGTCGCGCGCGGGGCATTTGGCAGCGGTGGTGACCGTGGGCGGCGCGGCGTTTCTGGCCGGATTGTTCGCAGCGGGATTCCGGATGCGCGACCTCCGGGCCGACTAACGCCGCTCTCGTGGTGCGCTGCAGCGCAATCGTTATACTTCGCGGATGTTCAAGGTCTTCCGGGACGCCGCGGGGCCATGTCTGGCTCCGGGTGGCAGCGTGGTCGCCATTGGCGCGTTCGACGGACTGCATCGCGGCCATGCCGCATTGCTGTCGCGCGTGCGCGAGCGCGCGGCTGCGCTCCGGTTGACCGCAGCGGTGGTGAGTTTCGAACCCTTGCCGCGCGCGTATTTTTCGCGCGAACCGCTGCCGCGCTTGTCGTCGCTGCGCGAAAAACTGTGCGGCTTGCGCGATGCGGGTGTCGAACGAGTTTTGTTGCTGCGTTTCAATGCTGACCTTGCGCAAATGAGCGCGGAGGATTTTGTCCGCAACATTATCGTGCAGCGGATGAGCGCGCGTGAGGTGTGGGTGGGTGCGGATTTCCGCTTCGGCCATCGCCGCGCGGGTGACGTTGCTGTGTTGCGGGCGATGGGGACGCGATGCGGTTTCGATGTGCGAACGCTGGAGCCGGTCGAAGTCGCGGAAGAACGCGTCTCGGCCACGCGCATTCGCGAATTGCTGATCGCCGGCGAGTTCGCGCAGGCCGCGCGGTTGCTTGGACGTCCGTTTTCGATCGGCGGACGCGTGGTGCACGGCAACCGGGTCGGTCATGAGCTCGGTTATCCGACCGCGAACATTCGCATGCGCGGGCGCGTGCCGCCGGCGCAAGGCATTTTTGCGGTGCGCGTGCATGGGATATCCGATCAGCCATGGCCCGCGGTCGCGAGCTTGGGCGTGCGGCCGATGTTCGATGGGCGCGAACCGCTGTTGGAAGCGCATCTGTTCGATTTCGACGGCGATCTTTACGGCCGTCGCATCGAAGTGGAGTTCGTCGCCAAGTTGCGCGACGAGGAGAAATTCGCCGATCTGGACATGCTGAAAATGCAGATGGACAAGGACGCGAAAGAAGCACGTGCTTGTCTTGCGATCGTCCCTGATCGCGAGAATCGAAAAGCGGCCATCCATGGCCGCACTTTTCAATAGATCGCTCGAATGAACGACTACAAATCCACCATCAACCTGCCCAGGACCGGCTTCGCGATGAAGGCCGATCTGGCACAGCGCGAGCCGAAGATGCTGGGCGAATGGGAAGCCGCGAATCGCTACGCGCAATTGCAGGCGCACACCGCGGGACGCGTGCACGCCTTCATCCTGCACGACGGTCCGCCGTATGCGAACGGCGCGATCCATCTGGGTCACGCGGTCAACAAGATCCTGAAAGACGTGGTGGTGCGCTCGAAGCTGATGGCCGGTTTCCGCTCACCTTACATTCCGGGCTGGGATTGCCACGGCTTGCCGATCGAAATCGCCGTCGAAAAGAAAGTCGGCAAGGTCGGGCAGAAAGTGGACGCCGCGCAATTCCGCAAACTCTGCCGCGATTACGCCGCTTCGCAGATCGATTTGCAGCGTAGAGACTTCAAGCGGCTGGGCGTGCTGGGCGATTGGGAGCATCCCTATCGCACCATGGATTTGAAATACGAGGCCGACATCCTGCGTGCGCTCGCGCGCGTGTACGCGAACGGACACGTCGCGCGCGGTTTCAAGCCGGTGCATTGGTGTTTCGATTGCGGCTCGGCATTGGCCGAGGCGGAAATCGAGTACGCGGACAAGCAGTCGCCCGCGATCGATGTCGCCTACGACGCGCTCGATCCGAAAGCGCTCGCCGCGAAATTCGGCGTGACGATCGACGACAACGATATCGTCACCGTGCCGATCTGGACCACCACGCCTTGGACGCTGCCGGCGAGTCTGGCGGTCACGGTCGGGCCGCAGCTCGATTACGTGTTGGTCGAAGGGCCGTGGCGCGATGACAAACGCGTGTTGCTGGTGCTTGCGGAAACGCTGGCGGAAACGGCGCTGGCGCGTTACGGCGTCGACGAATCGAAAGTACTTGGCCGTGCGCAAGGTGCCGCGCTCGAGAATCTACGGCTGAAGCACCCTTTCTACGACCGCGAAATCCCGTTGCTGCTGGGCGAGCACGTCTCGGCAGAAGAGGGCACCGGCGCGGTGCACACCGCACCGGGTCACGGTGCAGACGACTTCGCGGTCGGACAGAAATACGGACTGGTCGAAAACACACCGGCCAACGTGCTGAATCCGGTCGGTGCCAACGGCGTGTATCTGCCGGGCACGGCGATCTTCGCAGGCCAGCACATCTGGAAGGCCAACGACGCCATCATCGATTTGCTGCGCGAGTGCAGCGTGCTGTTGCACGCGACA
>DATFCO010000293.1:0-7375 GCA_035253005.1 Rhodanobacteraceae bacterium | reverse complement strand
AGTTCGTACAGCTTGGCGCGCAGCATCTTCATCGCGCGGTCGCGGTTGGCGTGCTGCGAACGTTCGGTCTGGCACGCGACCACGATGCCGGACGGCACGTGCGTGATGCGCACCGCCGATTCGGTCTTGTTGACGTGCTGGCCGCCCGCGCCGGAAGAACGGTAGACGTCGGTCTTCAGATCGGCCGGATTGATTTCGATGTCGATGTCGTCGTCCACTTCCGGCGAGACGAACACCGAAGCGAAACTGGTGTGGCGGCGATTGTCGGAATCGAACGGGGATTTGCGCACCAGCCGGTGCACGCCGATCTCGGTCTTCAGCCAGCCGTAGGCGTAATCGCCCTCGACGCGGAAGCTCGCCGACTTGATGCCGGCCACTTCGCCCGCGCTCGCTTCCAGCAATTCGGTTTTCCAACCCTTGTTCTCGGCCCAGCGCAGATACATGCGCAACAGCATCTCGGCCCAGTCCTGCGCCTCGGTGCCGCCGGCGCCGGCCTGGATGTCCACGAACGCGTTGTGCGCGTCCATTTCGCCGGAGAACATCCGCTGGAATTCGAGTTTCTCCACGCGCGCGGCCAGCGCATCGACGTCATGCGCAATGGTTTGTACGGAAGCCTCGTCGTTTTCGCTGGCCGCGAGTTCCAGCAACTCGCCGGCATCGCTCAAGCCGGAGCCGATTTGCTCCAGTCCTTCCACGACCTGCTGCAGGCGCGCGCGTTCGCGCCCCAACTCCTGCGCGCGTTGCGGATCGTCCCAGACGTTCGGATTTTCCAGCTCGCGGCTGACTTCTTCCAGGCGCTCACGCTTGCCCGGGTAGTCAAAGATACCCCCGTAGCGATTCGACGCGTTCCTGCAAATCCGCAATGCGCGCGTGGATCGGATTGGTCTCGAGCATGATCGTGAGCGGTGTCGAAAGGTGCGCGATGGTAGCAAAGCCTGCGCTGATTTGATAAGCGTGGTTGCTAGGCGCGCGCGTCCTGCGCTTGCCAAGCAACCCTGCCCTCAGCATCCTGCTTCGGGCGTTCGCCAGTTCAGCCGATGCCATTCAAGGCATCGGCTAAGCGAACTGGCTCACCCACTCCGCAAACCGATCCACGAACTTCTGCAAGAACTCGCGTGTGCTGTCCACGGTGACCGTGCCGCCGTCGGCCACCAAGCCTTCCTTGAATTGCACGAAGGCCTCGGGCTGATCGAGCAGGTGCACATCGAGATAGGCGCAGATGTTGCGCAGGTGCTGCTGCGCCAGCGCAGTGCCGATCGCGCCGGCGGAAGTGCCGATTACCGCACCCGGCTTGCCGGCGAAGGCACTTTCGCCATAAGGCCGCGAGGCGATATCAATCGCGTTCTTCAACACGCCCGGTACAGAACGGTTGTATTCCGGCGTCACAAACAAGACGCCATCCGCGGAGGCGATCTGCTCCTTCATTTTCTTCGCGGCGGGCGGGTAGTCACGCTCATGATCCTGGTTGAACAGCGGCAAGTCGCCGATCTCGATGTACTCGAACGTCAACTTGCCCGCGGCCAGCTTCCCTAGCGCGTGCGCGAGTTTCCGGTTGATCGATTCCTTGCGCAGACTGCCGACCAGTACCGCGATTTTCATAGTCATGGCTGCTTCCTTGCGGATGGTTGAAAAGCTGCCATCACGATTGTGATGGCAGCCGGTCCTTTCAAGGTTTGACGAACTTCAGCGTCATCCGGTCCGACTCGCCGATGGCCTTCATCTTCGCGTGCTCGGAATCCGGCCCGGAAAGATCCGGTGGCAGGCGATGGATGTTGATGTCTTCGGGATCGTTCGGATTAGCATTGATCTCGGATGCGCCCGCCAGACGGAACCCGTTGCGCAGGCCGACCTCGATCATGTAGTCCTCGGGAATGCGGTGCAGTGCCTTGGAGCTTTGCACCGCATCCGCGAACGGTTTGGCGCGATGGTCGGTGAAGCCCAGCACGCCGCCCGGTTTCAGCACCTTGTATGCGGCCTTGAACACCGCGTCCAGCGTCTGCGGACTGTCGTTCAACCAGTCGTGGGCATTGCGGAAGGTCAGTACCATGTCGGCCGAATTGTCCGGCCCGAGATTCACCTGGTCCGGCGGCGAAAACGAAATCACTTTCGTGACGTGACCGTACACCTTGGGATCGGCTTTCAACTTCTGCTCGAATTTGCTCAGGCCGCCGTTGCGCGGCGGCGAAGCCGCCTCGATCAGATGACCGTTCGCATAGAGGAACGGCGCGAGAATTTCCGTGTACCAGCCGCCGCCCGGGTCGAGTTCGACCACGGTCATATCGGGTCTGATGCCGAAGAACGTCAGCGTCTCCACCGGATGACGGTACTTGTCGCGCGCCTTGTTGGCATCCGACCGCCAACTGCCAGCGACGGCTTCCTTCAACAGCGTGGCCGTGTCGCCGGACGGCGCGATCGGGCCGTTATCGGCCGCGTAGGCAACGCTTCCGGCGCAAAGCACGCCGACTAATGCGAAAGCAACCATCTTCCAACAAGTCCGCGGGAACATGGGCGAGTCCTCCTGACGTGCGAGCCGCCTAGGGTACGCCGAATTACCGCGCGCGGCAGGCCCACGTTGGCGGCATGTCGTTTTTCCCGGGGGATTGCGTTCATAGGGATAAGGACGATCGTCGAAGCTCGTTCGCCACCGGAAAGGAGAACACCATGAAACCCTCGCAACTGCTTTGCCTGCTGCTGTTGTCCGCCGTCGTGGCCCCGCCAGCCACGCTTGCGCAACAACCACGCGCCCGCCGCACGGGCGAGCGGGGCCAGCGCGTAGATCCGAGATCAGCGAATCAGACGTTCCAACTGCTGGGATTCACGATCACTACGGGCGACGACGACCTGCGCACCGACAGTCTCGCCACTATGCATCTGACGTTTCAGGACGATCCAAGCTACGACTGCCTTTTGCATGGGAACGGGGTCTCGGGTGCATCTGCAAATGTGAGTTGGGACAACAATAAAACGTATGAGGCGCCGCCCTGCCAGTTGAAAAAGCCGTTGTCCCTCGCCGATTTGAGGCAGGTGAAGTTTTCGCTCGACATGTCGTCTAACAATGTCGGAGCAAGTCCGGATAACTGGAACATCAATCGCGTGCTGATTACCGCCTATAACCCTGGTTCGCCCAACAAGGTGTGCGTCTTCAATGTCAGCGGCGATCCATTGGCGCGCCTGACTGGCGACGCGCCGCAAGTGACGATCTCCAATTTCCCGAACCAATGCCGCTGATGGCAGGGCGATGCCATGAACGTCCGGAATGGAAAGCAGCGCAGCCGAATGGCTGCGATCGCGGCGGAACTGTTACTACTCGCGCTGGCTGCCTGCACGCATTCGGGTGCGCCGGTCGTGAATGCAACCGCGACAGATAGTGCGCAGGCCGCTACGTCCGCGGATGCCGACACGGACACGAACTCCGGAATGCCGAAGGTGCCGTTCGGCAACCGGCCATGTCATTCGTTGTCGCAGAACGAGCAGAAGAGCCTGGGCTTCAACTTGCCGTTGAAGGCCACCGCCAGCCGCACCCCGGATGAGCTGCCCTATGACAACACCTGCAGTTACGAATCCGTCGGTGCTTTCGCGATCGAATACACCACACGAAAGGATTACGAATATCAGCGCGACAATCTGCGCAAGGCCAGCCACCCCGCACCCGCTGAAATTCCGGGCTCGTTCTACGACGTGCTGGGCAACCTGTGGTTCGCCAAGAACGGCTACTACGTGGCGGTGACCAACGTCGGCCAGCCGATTGACATCGAAAAGGTGACCACGGCGATCGCCACGAAGCTATGATGGAGGCATGTCCCGGCGCACGATCAATCTCGACGACACGCTGTACGGCTACCTGCTGGCGCATTCGTTGCGCGAGCATCCGGAACAGGCTGCGCTGCGCGAAGCCACGCGCACCCATCCGCGCGCGCAGATGCAGATTTCACCCGAGCAAGGCCAGTTCATGGCGTTGCTGGTGAAACTGATCGGCGCGCGGCGCTGTATCGAGATCGGCGTGTTCACCGGTTACAGCGCGCTGAGCGTCGCGCTGGCGCTGCCGGCAGATGGCAAGATCCTCGCCTGCGACATCAGCGACGAATACACGTCGATCGGCAAGCCCTACTGGCAGCGCGCGGGCGTGGCGGACAAGATCGAATTGAAACTGGCGCCGGCGATCGAAACACTGGACGCGCGATTGCGAGCCGGCGAAGCGGGCACGTACGACTTCGCCTTCATCGATGCCGACAAGACCGGCTACGACGGCTATTACGAACGTTGTCTGCAACTGCTGCGCAGCGGCGGGCTGATCGCGATCGACAATGTGCTGTGGGGCGGCGAGGTGGCGCGGCCGGCGGCGGACGAAGACACGCGTGCACTGCAGGCGCTGAACGACAAGCTGCACCGCGACGAGCGCGTCGACCTGGCAATGCTGCCGATCGGGGATGGGCTGACGCTGGCGAGGAAGCGGTAATTTGTACCGTTCGCGCTGAGCGTAGTGAGCGAAGCGAGCGAAGTCGAAGCGCCGCCCTTCGACTTCGGCCCTGCGGGCCTACGCTCAGGGCGAACGGGGCTTTGGAATCACTCCAGATACTTCTTCATCCATCCCACCCAGCGCTTGTACACATCCGTGGTGCGCACGATGTCGCGCGGGAAGTGCGAGTCGGCCGGATAGGCGTAGAACTCCACCGGCACGCCGGCATCGCGCAGCGCGTGGAACCACTCGTAGGAATTGATCAGCGGCACGTTGGGATCGCCGACGTCGCCCATGATCAGCGTCGGCGCCTTGACGTTTTGCGCGTATTGAATCGGCGACTGCTCTCGCCAGATGTCGTGGTACTGCTTCGTCCACGGCGAGCCGCCGAAGAAATACACGTCGCCTTTCTGGTAATACGACACCGTGTAATCCATCACCCAGTCGGTCAGCGCCGCACCCGCGACCGCGGCTTTCCAGGTGTCGTAATGCCCGGTCAACCACGTCGTCATGTAACCGCCGTACGACCAGCCGGACACGCCGACGCGCTTTTCATCCACGATGCCCAGCTTCTCGATCGCGGCCAGTCCCGCCATCACATCCTTGCCCGGACCGTCGCCGGTGTCGCGGAAAATCGCGTGCTGGTATTTGTCGCCGAGGTTGGTGCTGCCGCGGTAGTTCGGCTGGAAAACGAGAAAACCGTTCGCGGCCAGCAACTGGACCAGCGGCGAAAAGCTGAGATCGGACGAGGCTTCCGGTCCACCATGGATCGCCAGCACCAGCGGGTATTTCCTGCCCTTGCGATAATCGGCCGGATAAGTCAGCACGCCGTCCTCGTCGAAACCATCCGCGCTGCGCCATTGCACGGCTTCGCTGCGGCCCAGCTTCAGTTGATCCGCGAACGAGTTGAGCGATGTGAGCTTGCGCGGTTTGGCATCCAGCGAATCCATTACATAGAGTTCCGCCGGATGTTCGGACGTCGCGCCGATGAAAGCGACGCGGCCGTTGTTCGAGACACTCAATTCGCGCGCGGCTTGAATGTCGCCGAGATCCAGCTCGCGCGAGCTGCCGTCCAGCGGCTGCACCCAGAACACGTGGTGCGTGCCATCGGCGCCCGCCAGCAGCAGCGACTTGCCATCCGGCAACCATTCGTATTCGTCGATGTTGCGCGCCAGCGCGGCGGTGGCATCGCGCGCAGCGCCCTGCCCGTCGCCGACGTACACGGCATTGCCGTTGTTCTGGTCGCCGTTGCGCGCACGCATGAAGGCGTACGCGTTGCCCGCGGGCGCGTAGCGGAAATCGAACGCACCCCTGTCTTGGACCAGATCGCGCGTCTTGCCACCGTCCGCGTCGACCTGATCGATCACGGACTGGAACGAGGGTCCCCACCACGGTCCCGGAAAGCGGGTGAAGGCGATGCTGTGGCCGTCGCGGCTCCACTCGGGCACGGGCGCGGAATCCTGCTGGTCGGTTTGCAGGCTGAACTCGCCCTGCGTCAGCCGCTTCGCTTCACCGCCGCCGCTCGGCACTACCCACAGGTGATCGGGCGTCAGCGCGGCGCGCACCAGGAAATTGTTGTCGGTGACCTGGAACGCATCGTCGTGCGCCTTGATCTCTTTCGCGTTCTGGGCTTCGTCCGCGGTGATGAAGGCGATGCGGCTGCCGTCCGGACTCCACGAAAATTCGTCCACGCCCTGCTTGACGTGCGTGATGCGTACCGCATCGCCGCCGGCCATCGGCATCACGAAGATCTGCGCCTTCTTGTCGTCGCCCTTGCCGGAGTCGTCATCGTCCTTCGAATCGGAGCCATCTTGCGCGCCGTTGTCGTCGGCGAGGAAGGCGAGCCGCGTTCCGTCCGGCGACCAGTGCAGTGAACCCAGACCCGTGCGCTTCCAGGTCAACGCACGTTTGCTGCCGGTCGCGACGTCGACCAGGTCGATTTCCTCGCGGCGCTTGTCGGATTTCCAATCGGGCGTGGCGACGACCATCGCGATCTTCGTGCCGTCCGGTGAAATTTTCGGCTCGCTCAGGGAGACCAATTTACGCAAATCCTCGAGTGAAAAGTGCGAGCATGGATGCTCGCTTGACTGTTGCGCACAGGAAGTGCGCACAGGCTCGATGGCGTGGGCGGAGGACGCGGCGATGACCAGCAAGCCAGTGGCGGCACAGAACGATGAAAATCGGCGAAAGCGCATGGCAGTTCCCCTTGGACGACCGCGCGAGGGTACGACAATCCGGGCCGCAACGGCAGCGGCGCAAGTCATGGTGGCCAGTCAGGCCGCTTCGATATGCCGCACCAGCAGGCGCAGGGTTTCCACGCCCTGCCAGTCGTCGATCGCCAGTTCGTAGGCCAGTCGCAACATGGGCGCGACAGGTGGTTCGGCCTGCGCGTTGAACTGCACTGCGGTATGCACACGGCCGTCGCGCGGATCGCGAAGGTTGATCCGCAGGTGCCGCTGCTCGGCACCGACACGGCGCCAGCCGACGCATTCGAATACGTTGTCGAACAACGGCGGCGGGAATCCCTGCCCCCATGGCCCGGCCGCGCGCAACTGCCGCGCCAGCTCCAGGTCGAAATCCCCGCAATCCAGTTCACCGTCACTGTGTAGCAGCGGTTGCAGCGATTCCGGGGCGGTGCGCTCGCGCGCGATCGCGTCGAAACATTGCGCGAAGCGATCGTAGTCGGCTGCGCGCAGACTCAAGCCGGCCGCCATCGCGTGACCGCCGAAACGCTCGATCAATCCGGGTTCGCGCGCATCGAGTTCGGCCAGTGCATCCCGGATATGAAAACCGGAAATGGAACGCGCAGAGCCCCTGAGAACATTAAAGCCCTTGCGCACTTCTTGTGCGCGACAATCAAAAAGCGGGACAAGCTTTGTGCGATCTTCCTGATCGCAACAGTCAAAAAGCGGCGATCCA
>DATFCO010000292.1:0-2622 GCA_035253005.1 Rhodanobacteraceae bacterium | reverse complement strand
CAAGCGGATCGGCTGCACGCTGAGGATATCGTCCTTGACCAATGCGTTCGCCGGAAACACCACGTAGGGCATCCGCGGATCGACTTTGAAATCGCCCGAAATCACATAACCGCCGTGGTGCTCGATGTAGGGCGATCCGATTACCGTAATATCGGGCAGGGTGGTCTGCGCCGATGCAAGGCCGGCGCTGGCGCCCAGGCACAGCATCAACAACGCCGCGCTGAGGCGTCGTCTTGTCATCCCGCGTGGTCGACCCAGGTCATTCCAGGATGGTACTTCACACTTTCCCCTGCCCCCTGCATGCGAACGGCTGCGGCGGAATTAGAAACCGCACTCTATGGCCGTCGCAACAAAAACCCGCCTTGCGGCGGGTCTTCGTTTGATTCGAATCGAGTCGCGCGTCATGCCCTCGCCACCGCGTAGCGTTTCAACCGCGCGGCGTATTCCGCCAGCAGGCGGTTGCCGCTGGCTTCGGCTTCGTGGATCCACTGTTGCAGCGCGGCCAGCGCCGATTCGGGCTTGCGCTGTTCGATCAGCGCCGCAAGCCGCGCGCGGTAGTCGACTACGACGCGCAGCCCAGGGCGTTTCTCGATCACGGCATCCAGCCGGCGGCGCGCATCGGAATCCAGCCAGCGGCCGCCGTCGGCCAGCGCGCGGCGCAGACGGCGCGGCAGTTTCTTGCGCAGGTTCGCACCGGCGCTCATCGCTTCTTCGCGCAGGGTCGGCTTGATCACCAGCTTGTAGTAATCGGTCATCGCCTGGAAGCGGTGCGTCAGCAGGGCCTTCAGCGTCTCGGCGTCGGGCAGGTTGACGTTCGGGCGCACATCCAGCGAAGGCGCGACGCGCAGCACTTTCGCCAAACCGACTTTCTGCAAACCGCAGATGATCGCCCAGCCCATGTCGAACTCGAAGCGCCGCAGCGCGAAGCGCGCGGAACTCGGAAAGGCGTGGTGATTGTTGTGCAGCTCCTCGCCGCCGATCCAGAAACCCCACGGCGTGAGGTTGGTGGCGGTATCGGCGGTTTCGAAATTGCGATAACCCCACCAGTGGCCGACGCCATTGACCACGCCAGCGGCCCAGAACGGAATCCACGCCATCTGCACGGCCCAGATCGCCGCGCCCAGCGCGCCGAACAGCAGCAGGTCGATCACCATCAACAGGCTGACGCCCAGATACGGATGCGGTGTGTAGACGTGGCGCTCGAGCCAGTCGTCGGGCGTGCCGCGGCCGTATTTCTCCAGATCGGCCTGGTTGGCCGCCGCGACGCGATACAGCTCCGCGCCCTGGAAGAACACCTTGCCGATGCCCAGCACCTGCGGGCTGTGCGGATCGTCCTCGGTTTCGCAATTCGCGTGGTGCTTGCGGTGCACCGTCACCCATTCCTTGGTGATCATGCCGGTGCCGAGCCAGTTCCAGAGGCGCAGCACGTGCGCCACCAGCGGATGGAAATCCACGCCGCGATGCGCCTGGCTGCGGTGCAAATAAAGGGTGACGGCAAAGATGGTGAGCTGGGTGGTGACCAGCACGTACAGCGCGATGCCGAGCCAGCCGAAGTGGGAAAGGCCATGGCCGGCGAAATTGAGAAGTGAGTCGATCATTGAGCCCTATGCTGCGGACGTGGCGTCCGCCGTTTGAAGGAGCGATCAGCTGCCGCGGGGAATGCTACGGAAAATGTTGCAGGATTGATGCCGGGCTTTCAGTTTAGGGCAACCGGCCCGCAGCCGCCACCGGCTTGTGATAGGGATATGCGGCCCTTCACAATGCGTTGCAAGTTCGGGGAAAGTTTTTCGCATGCCTTCAGCTTCGCCTTTGCTGCTGCTCGAGCACGTCGGCCGGCGCCTCGCCGGGCGTGAAGTGATCGCGGATGTGACCTTCAGCGTCGCCCGAGGCGAGGTACTGGGGCTGCTGGGCGTCAACGGCGCCGGCAAATCTACGACGCTGGCGATGATCGCGGGCGTGCGGACGCCCGATTCGGGCACGGTGAAACTCGATGGCCGCGATATTCAGGAACTTTCCGCCAGCGCGCGCGCGCGGATCGGCTATCTCCCGGAAAACGTGCCGCTCTGGCCCGAACTGACGGTGCGCGAATATCTCGATGCTTGCGGCCGGCTGCACAGGATGGATCGCGCTTCGCGCAAGCGCGCGATCGATCGCGAACTGCTGCGGCTGGATTTGTCGGGAATGGCCAATCGCCTGAGCGGCCAATTGTCGCTGGGCCAGAAACGCAGACTCGGCTTGGCGCAGGCGCTGCTGCACGATCCGGAACTGCTGGTGCTGGACGAACCCGGCAACGGGCTCGATCCGGTGCAGACCACGCAATTGCGCGAGCTGATCCGCACGCTGTCCGAATCGCGCGCGACGATCATTTCCACACACGTGCTGAGCGAAGTGGAAGCGATGTGCGACCGCGTGGTGATCCTGCACGAAGGCCGGGTGCGTTTCGACTCGCCGCTCGCGGCGGATCGCGGCGCGCTGGATCGGGCGTTCCTGGCGATCGCGCGCGGCAACGCGAAGGCCGCTGCATGAGCATGCTTTCGATCGCGCGTCTCGATATGAAACGGTTGTACGTGCGGCCATTCGCGTGGACGCTCGCCGCGATCGCGCTGGCCATCATGGCGTGGC
>DATFCO010000291.1:0-31875 GCA_035253005.1 Rhodanobacteraceae bacterium | reverse complement strand
CGAGGGTGTGATCGTCGAGCACGGCAGCGTGATCGGCATGGGCGTGTTCCTCGGGCAATCCACACGCATTTACGATCGTGCGAGCGGGGCGATTTCGTACGGCCGCGTGCCGGCCGGCAGCGTGGTGGTCGCGGGTTCGCTTTCCGCGCCAGACGGCTCGCACAGCTTGTATGCGGCGGTGATCGTCAAACGGGTGGACGAAAAGACACGGGCGAAGACCAGCATCAACGATTTGTTGCGGAGCGGCGTATGAGCGCGGTCTGCGGCCTTCCGACCTGCGACACCTGCCGCAAGGCACGTAACTGGCTGGATCGTTTCGGCGTGGCGCACACCTTCGTGGATTACCGCGCGCATCCGATCCCTGCGGCGACATTGAGGGAGTGGGCGAAGCAGCTCGGCGGCTGGGAGAAACTCGTGAACAAATCCTCGACCACCTGGCGAAACCTGCTCCCGCAAAGAAAGAATCCGCAGAGCGATCCGGAATGGACGCTGCTGCTGAAGGAATATCCGGCGCTGATCCGCCGCCCGGTGGTCGTGCTGGATGACGGCAGCGTGCACGTCGGCTTCAGCGACAACGGATTCAAGAAACTGTTCGGCCAATCATGAGCGACGTGCTCGACCTCACCCGCGAACTGATCCGCCGCCGCTCGCTGACGCCGGACGATGCCGGTTGCCAGGAAATCGTCGCTGAGCGTTTGCAGCGCGCAGACTTCCATTGCGAGCGTCTGCGCTTCGGACAAGTGGACAATCTCTGGGCGGCGCACGGAAAGGGCGATCCGGTGCTGGTATTCCTCGGCCACACGGATGTAGTGCCGAGCGGACCGGAAGAGAATTGGAACTCGCCGCCTTTCGAACCGACTATCAGGAATGGACGTTTATACGGCCGTGGCGCGGCAGACATGAAGTCCGGCGTGGCGGCGATGGTTGTCGCACTCGAGCGTTTTGCGGCGGAGCGTCGCGATCATCGGGGCGCCGTTGCTCTGCTGCTGACTTCCGATGAGGAGGGCCCGACCAATCTGGACGGCGTGCGGAAGGTTGCGCAGCATTTCCGCCAGACCGGGCAGCGCATCGACTGGTGCGTCGTAGGCGAACCGTCCTCGAAAGAGAGACTCGGCGATCTGATCCGCGTCGGCCGGCGCGGCTCACTGTCCGGAACTCTGACGGTGCGCGGCGTGCAGGGCCATGTCGCCTATCCGGAGAAGGCATCGAATCCGATCCATGCCGTCGCGCCCGCACTGGCGGAACTCGCTGCCGCTCGTTGGGATGAGGGCAATGGCGACTTTCCTCCGACCTCGTTCCAGGTATCCAATCTCAACGCCGGAACAGGGGCGTTGAACGTGATCCCGGGTTCGCTGGTGGCGCATTTCAATTTCCGCTACGGCAGCGCAAGCAGCGAGGAGTCCCTGCGTCAGCGCACCGAGTCGGTCCTGCGCAAACACGGGCTCGACCATGCGCTGGAATGGACTCTTTCCGGTGAACCGTTTCTTTCAGCGGCCAGCGGCAAATTGCGGGAAACCGTGCTCGCGATTTGCCGCGAACTGTGCGGCGTCGAACCGGAGGAGAGCACCGGCGGCGGCACATCGGATGGCCGTTTCATTGCTCCGCTCGGCGCGGAAGTAGTCGAACTCGGTCCGGTAAATGCCAGCATTCACAAGGTGGACGAACATGTGGCGCTCGAAGATCTGGAGCGCTTGCCGTCGTTGTATCAAGCCATTTGCGAGCGATTGCTGGCGTAAAACCGCATTCCCCGGCGCGCCTGTACGAGCGCGCGCCGGATCTGCCGCTCACTTGGAAGAAGGGCCGTCGGTCCCGATCGGCACCGTAAATTGGATCAACTGGTCAACGTCGTTCTCGGTGTACTGCTGGAACAGGAGCATCGGACCCGAAGAAGTGGCTGGGGTTTCGAGACGTGGATACCGGTAGCTCACGCCCTCGCCAGGAGTGCCATGCTTCAGCGCGTACGAGTAGGTGAATGTCTTGCCCAGATCGGGGCTGACGAACACGCCCGCGTTCGAGCTGTTGTTCACCGCAATCACCAGCGTGTTGTTCACCAGGGAGACTTGCGGATAACCCGCATCGATGTCATTGGTCAGCCAGCGCTGTTTCCATGTTTCGGTATCGTCGTTGTAACGCAGATACAGCAACCGGCCGTTGTCCACTAGCGCGAGGTGGACATTGCCCCGGTTGTCGCCGACAAGACTGAAATGGCTCGAAAACGGATCCGAGTGGGGACCGGTGTAGGTGTACAGCAACTGGGTGGCCCACGGTGTGGTCGGTGCCGCCGAGTTGTCGCGTGTCGCCCAATACATCTCATCGTGCACGGTGTACACCATCCCCATGCCGCCCGGGATTGCTATCGGTCGCGCGCTGCGCTCTACATCGGGACCATCTACGTCACCGAAAACCAGGCCGGTGTCGATCCAGTCGCTGGTGCCGAACAGCTTCACCATCATGCGGATCGAATTCGTGTTCGTCGCGGAATCCATGACGACGAGAGGCACCCAGAGATTGCCGGCGTCGTCGCGTGCGATGCAGGGATTGATGGCTTGCTGCCCGGCGACGGAGTAGACGGTCTGCGCGTCGCCTGCATTCCAGGTCGCCGAAACCGGATCCCATACATACGATTTGTAAGCGACTGCCTGCGTGTCGGTGGAGTACACCAGGGCGAGAGTCTTGCCGCGCAGCATTCCATCCTGCGTCGAGTACTCGTTGCTCGCCTCGAGCGACGGGCCGGTGATCCAGTTCGCGCCGCCATCCAGCGTGGTGTAAAGCTGCAATGCATCGTCGCTGGGCTGATCGCCGCGATTGATCATCAAATGGAACGCGCCATCAGGCGTTTGCCAGCTATGCTCCTCCTCCCGGTACGAAATCATCCGGTCGGCGGTACTGCTGAACGGCGTGTCTGTCGGCGTGAGAACGGCTGCGCCGGCTAAGGCCGGCCCGGCCGGAACGACGCCGAGCGCAATCAACGTGGCGGACAGTGCCGCCTTCAGCGCGAACGCACGCGCTCGCCCCATCTCTGCAACGGTCATGACCTTCCCCCTTACCGTGAAACAGTGGACGGGAAGCGCCCGTCCTGCGCTTGTGTCTTTATCCGAGGCGCCCCTCCACGAACGGCACCTCGAAACACTTCTCGTGCATGATCGGGCCGTGTCCGAAATAGCCGTCCTCGCCGAACAGCTCGCCGTGGTCCGCGGTGACGATGAAATGTGTATTGGCCGGGGCCTTATCCATCAGCTTGCCGATCAGCTTGTCGATGTATTCGGCGCACTGCACTTGTTGTTGTTGCAAGCCTTTCAGCCGCTCCAGATCGAACGAGTTCTTGATCTGCACCGGCGCGCCGGGCGAGCCGTGGCCCATCGACTTCAACGCACCATGCACCCCGGAGATGTGCGGCAGATCCCTGTCCGCGAGCATGTACGGATAATGTGTTTCGCCGAGATTGAGAAAATAGTATTGCGGCTGGTCGTCCGGAAACTCGATTTCCTCGACCATGCCGGCGAAGTTGTTGTGGTTGTCCATCAGCTTGTAATCGTCGAAATGCTTGCTGATGAGGGTGTGCTTGTTCAGCACCGGCATCGATACTTTCGCGACGGTGCAATAGCCGAGCTTGCTCAACACGCGCGGCAGCGACAGTTCCGGAAGGAAATTCTTGAATTCGATGCCGGGAGCGCCGACGCGGTCCACCCATTGCTGGTATTCGTCCTTGTACACCTCGGACGCGAACACCTCGCGCGGACTGGCGTGCGGCATCATGCCCATCGTGAAGGTGTAGTGCGACGGCGCCGTCCATGAAGCGTACGAATAACGCTTGCCGATCTGTCCGATGCGGCGGATGTTGGGCGCGTTCGCCATCATCAGCGTGTCATAGCGACAGCTGTCCATCACGATGAAGACGATGTGGTTCATGTCCATGAAGACTCCCTCCCAAGCGGGAATTCCGTGTGGCGCGACGGCCTGCGCGCGTTCATGCGATCAGTCCCCGCTTGCGCAGATAGTCGATTACCTTGTCGGCCGCCTCCGCGGCGCTGCAGCCGACGGTATCGATGGTGAGTTCCGGATTTTCCGGCGGCTCATAAGGTGAGTCGATGCCGGTGAAGTTGTTCAGTTCGCCGGCGCGCGCCTTTTTGTAGAGACCCTTCACGTCGCGTTGTTCGGCCACTTTCAGCGGGGTATTGACATAGATCTCGATGAACTCGCCTTCGGCGAGCGAGCGACGCGCCATCGCGCGCTCGGAGATGAAAGGTGAAATGAAAGCGGTCAGCACGATCAAGCCGGCATCGGTCATCAGTTTGGAAACTTCAGCCACGCGCCGGATGTTTTCCACGCGATCCGCTTCGGTGAACCCGAGATCGCGGTTCAGGCCGTGACGCATGTTGTCGCCATCCAGCAGATACGAATGCCGACCCATTTCGAAGAGCTTCTTCTCCACCAGATTCGCGATCGTGGATTTGCCTGCGCCGGACAGGCCCGTGAACCAGAGCACTACGGGCTTCTGTCCCTTCTGTCCGGAACGCGCGGCCTTGTCAATGTCGATGTGCTGCAGATGCACGTTGTGCGCGCGGCGCAAGGCGAAATGCAGCATGCCCGCGCCGACTGTCTGGTTGGTCATGCGGTCGATCAGGATGAAGCCGCCGGTTTCCGGATTGGCCTCGTACGGATCGAAAGGCACGGCGCGATCCAGCGCGATATTGCACACGCCGATCTCGTTCAGATCGAAGGTTTTGGCAGCCAGGTGTTCGAGCGTGTTGACGTTGACCTTGTACTTGATCTCGGTGACCACGGCATTTGTGGTGATCGGGCCGAGCTTCAAAAGATAGGAGCGTTCGGGCAGCAGCGGCTCGTCCGACATCCAGACGATGGTCGTTTCGAACTGGTCTGCGACTTCCGCCGGTGCTTCCGCGGAAGACAGCATGTCGCCGCGCGAGCAGTCGATCTCGTCGGCGAGCGTCAGCGTAACGGACTGTCCGGCGACCGCGACCGGCAGATCGCCGTCCGCGGTGACGATGCGGCGCACCGTGCTTTCTCGTCCCGAAGGCTGCGCACGCAGGCGATCACCTGGGCGCACCACGCCGCTGGCGATGGTTCCCGAAAAGCCGCGGAAATCCAGATGCGGACGATTGACCCATTGCACCGGCAAGCGGAAAGGCGCGCGCTCGCGGCGTGTTTCGTCCAGTTCGACCGTTTCCAGGAACCTCAGCAGCGTGGGTCCGCGGTACCACGGCATGTTGCCGCTGGCGTCGACTACGTTGTCGCCGCGCAGCGCGGAGAGCGGAATCGCGGTGATGTCCTCCAGCCCGATGCGCGGTGCGAACTCGCGGTAGTGCCGCTCGATTTCCTCGAATCGCTGCTGCGACCAGTCCACCAGATCCATCTTGTTGATGGCGAGCACGATCTTGCGGATGCCGACCAGCGAAACCAGATAACTGTGACGATAGGTCTGCGTCAGCAGGCCCTTGCGAGCGTCGATCAGGATCACCGCGACGTCCGCGGTGGACGCGCCGGTGACCATGTTGCGCGTGTACTGCTCGTGGCCGGGCGTGTCGGCGACGATGAACTTGCGCCGGTCGGTGGTGAAGAACCGATAGGCGACATCGATCGTGATCTTCTGTTCGCGCTCGGCGGCCAATCCGTCCACCAGCAGCGCGAAGTCGATCTCGTCACCCTGCGTACCGAACTTGCGCGACTCGCCTTCCAGTGCGGCGATCTGGTCGTCGAACAGCGACTTCGATTCGTGCAACAGACGCCCGATCAGCGTGCTCTTGCCGTCGTCCACGCTGCCGCAGGTGATGAAACGCAGCAGGCCCTTGGCCTCGTGCTGCTTGAGGTAGCCTTCGATGTCGACAGCGATCAGTTCGGAAACGGCGGCCATGGAATTCCGGAGTTCGAATTGTTGAGTCGTGTTCGCGCGCAAGCCGCGCAAACGCATCCGCTCGCGCGGGATTTCAGAAATAACCTTCGCGTTTCTTCTTCTCCATTGACGCAGCGGCGTCGTGGTCGATCACGCGGCCGTTGCGCTCGGAGGTGCGCGCCAGCAGGGTTTCCTGGATCACCTTCGGCAGCGTGTCCGCATCCGATTCGATGGCGCCGGTGAGCGGATAACAGCCGAGCGTGCGGAAACGCACCTTGCGCATCTGCGGCACCTCGCCCGGATTCAGCGGCATGCGATCATCGTCGACCATGATCAGCACGCCGTCGCGTTCTACGACCGGGCGTTCGGCCGCGAAATACAGCGGCACGATCGGAATGTTCTCGATATAGATGTACTGCCAGATGTCGAGTTCGGTCCAGTTGGAAAGCGGAAACACCCGGATCGATTCGCCCCTGTGCTTGCGCGAGTTGTAGAGATTCCACAACTCGGGCCGCTGGTTCTTCGGATCCCATTGATGCTGCGCGCTGCGGAACGAGAAAATGCGCTCTTTCGCGCGCGATTTTTCCTCGTCGCGCCGCGCGCCGCCGAATGCCGCGTCGAAACGGTACTTGTCCAATGCCTGCTTCAGCCCGACCGTCTTCCACGTATCGGTATGGATCTGCGAGCCATGGGTGAACGGGTTGATGCCTTGCGCCAATGCATCCGGATTCTGGTGCACCAGCATTTCCATTCCGGTTTCGCGCGCGACCTGATCGCGCATCTCGTACATCGCGCGGAACTTCCAGGTGGTATCGACGTGCAGCAGCGGAAACGGCGGCTTGGACGGATAGAATGCCTTGATCGCCAGCCGCAACATTACCGCGCTGTCCTTTCCCATCGAGAAAAGCATCACCGGCCGTTCGCACTCGGCGGCGACCTCGCGCATGATGTGGATGCTTTCGGCTTCCAGGCGCTGCAGGTGCGTCAGCCGCGGCAGCACGTGTTTTGCGGCCATCACTGCCGGTGACTTATCGGCGACAGCATCGGCAACCGCTCCTGTGTTCATGCACGCAATCCTCCCGGAAATGCAGGCACGGCCGCACATTCGGGTGTCGGCCGCACGAGATAAGGCGATCCATTTACCACAGCTTCGACAGCAACTCTCGGGCCATTCTCCGCCCGCGACGGAGAAGCCTTGCACGTCCCGTTTCGTTTTCCCCTGTTCGGCGTACACCGGCTTGCGCCGGGACGTGCAAAGCATAACCCAGACTGCGGAGAGTAGCACCACGTCACGATGCTGACATCTGCGTGCACCGTCGCGAACATTGCAATGCGGTACCGTATCGCCCGACAAAATGAAAATGTTTCACCCGCATTTTCCATGCGCACGCGTACGCAATTGTGAACAACGGCGCCGCTTGTCATTTTTCTGAAAACGTTATCAACCTGTTTGCACGACGATGTGGGTGCTGTATCATTCCGCGTGCGCTGACGGGGAGTTCTTCGAGGGTAAGCGCAGATGCTCCCGGTCGTGCGGACGGTTCACGTCCCGTCCGCAACCTGTTCGGCGTGGAACCGATGTGGCAAACGCGCTCCCTGCGCGCGTGTTCGGTTTAGGACAATGATCGCGTACGGGAGCGAAAACGGGGAATCCTCCTCGTGGTCGTTTCCGTTTTCATCGTTGCGGGTAGACAACGGTAACGGCACGCCATGAACCGATTCGTCACATTCGCGCTATCTCCGGCCTGTTATCGCAACTCCGCACTTGCGATCGCTACTTGCCGTGCAGGCGGAATCGGTGTCGTCAACGGCGAGCTGGAATTCGGTGGCGAGAAGCTGGCGTGCGAGCTCGACGAAGTTTCCCGCAAGGTCAAGAGCGCCTACGGCATCAAGCTTGATGCAATCGATGAAGCGCTGGAAGGCGCGCTGCGTTCGCACGCGCGCAAAGGTTTGCGCTGGGTCATTTTCGATTGCGCATTGGTCCCGTCCATTCGCGCGCTGATATCCGCGTTGCGTGCCGAGGGCCTGCGGGTTCTCGCAGAAGTCACTACACCGGATTGGCCCGGAGAACCGCTCGATGAACTATTGGACGGCTTGTGGATCAAGGGCAACGAGGCGGGCGGGTTCGTCGGTGAGGAAGCCAGCTTCATCCTGATCCAGAAGTGGTTGAAGCGTACGCGCCTGCCGCTGTACGTGCGCGGCGGAATCACACCGCATTCCGCCGCTGCGTGCGCCGCGATCGGCATCGCCGGCGGCGTGTTGGATTCGCAATTGCTGCTGTTCGACGATCTCGGACTCAACGAGATATTGAATCCGCTGCTGAAGAATCTTTCCGGCAGCGAAACCGTCGCGGTCGGCGACGGCGAGCGGGGTGAATATTTCAGGATCCTGGTGCGTCCGGGCAACCCGGTTGCGCGAGAGTTCATCGCGCGCGGCGAATCCGAATGCGCCGAAGGTCTGCGGCCTCTGCTCGAAAACAAGGTCGATTGGTCCTGGCCGAATCGGTCGCTGCTGCCGATCGGACAGGATGTCGCGTTCGCCGCAGCCTGGCGCGCGAAGTTTGGAAGTCTGCACGCGGTGATCAAGGCGATCGACACCGCGGTCTTCGATCATCTGGGTGCCGCGGTCGAAGCGCACCCGATAAGCGAAAACGCACCATTGGCGCAGGCGCTGGGAATCCGCTTGCCGCTGGTGCAAGGTCCGATGACGCGCGTTTCGGATACCGCGGAGTTCGCGCTGTCGGTCGCCAAGGGCGGCGCATTGCCGATGGTCGCGCTGGCGTTGCTGAAGGAAGCCCCGCTCGACACGCTGCTCGCGCGCACCGCGACACTGCTGAAGGATCATCACTGGGGCATCGGTCTGCTGGGATTCGCGCCACAATCGCTGCTGGATGAACAGGTCGCGATCGCGCTGAAGTACAAACCCGACTACGCGATCATCGCCGGCGGAAGGCCCGATCAGGCGGTCCGGCTGGACCAGGCAGGCATTCCCAGTTTCCTGCACGTGCCGGGCGCGAAGCTGATCCCGATGTTCCTGCAGGAAGGCGCACGCCGCTTCATTTTCGAAGGCCGCGAATGCGGCGGCCACATTGGTCCGCTGAGCAGCTTCGTGCTGTGGAGCGCGATGGTCGATGCGTTGCTGTCGGAACTCGCGAGCGGCAAGTACGAAGCATCCGAAATCCAGTTGTTGTTCGCCGGCGGCATCCACGATGCGGTGTCTTCCGCCGCGGTCCAGGTGCTGACCGCGCCGCTGGCCTCGCGCGGCGTGCGAGTCGGCGTCCTGATGGGGAGCGCTTACCTGTTCACGAAGGAAATCGTCGCCGACGGCTCGATCGTTCCCCAATTCCAGCAGGAAGTGCTGGAGTGCGAAAAAACCATCGCCCTCGAATCCGGCCCGGGTCACGCCAGCCGCTGCGCCTACACGCCCTTCGCGGAAGAATATTTCCGCAAGCGCGCCGAGATGCGCGAACGCAAGGTGCCGGGCGACGAAGCGCGCCAGGTGCTGGATCAACTAATCCTCGGCCGTCTGCGCATCGCGTCCAAGGGACGCGTGCGTGACGGCCTGAATGGAGAGCTGCGCGAACTCGATGCCGCGCAGCAACGTCTCGAAGGCATGTACATGCTCGGGCAGGTGGCAACGCTGCGGCATGAGTTGACGACGCTCGAGGCGTTGCACGGCGAAGTGACTGCCGGTGCCGCAGCGGTGCTGATGGAAAGCCGCGCGCGAGCCGCCGAAATTTCAGTCGCGATCAAGAAAGACGAACCCAATGCGCCCGCCGACATCGCGATCGTCGGTCTGGCGTGCGCGCTGCCGAAAGCCCCGTCGGTACGCGAATACTGGGAAAACATCCTCAACAAGGTGGATGCGATCACCGAGATTCCGTCCCATCGCTGGGATTGGCGGTTGTACTTCGACGCCAACCGCCAGGCAAAGGACAAGATCTATTCGAAGTGGGGCGGCTTCCTCGACGACATCCTGTTCGATCCCACCCGCTACGGCATGCCGCCGAAATCGATTGAATCGGTGGATCCGATGCAGTTGATGGCGCTGGAAGTCGCCCAGCGCGCATTGGCCGACGCCGGCTATGCTGAACGGCCGTTCGATCGCGAACGCGCTTCGGTGATCGTCGGCGCCAGCGGCGGGGCAGGCGACGTCGGCATGCAATATGGAGTGCGTTCGGAACTGCCGCGCTTCATCGGCACGTTGCCGGACGGGGTGGCGGCACGGCTGCCGGAATGGACCGAGGACACTTTCGCGGGAATCCTGTTGAACGTGGTCGCCGGCCGCATCGCCAGCCGGCTCAATTTCGGCGGCACCAATTTCGTCACCGATGCGGCCTGCGCTTCGTCACTCGCCGCCGTATATCAAGGTGTCACCGAGTTGATGACCGGACGCAGCGATCTGGTGCTCGCCGGCGGCGTCGATACCGTACAAGGTCCATTCGGATACCTCTGTTTCAGCAAGACGCAGGCGCTCTCGCCGCGCGGCCGTTGTGCGACGTTCGCTGCCGACGGCGACGGCATCGTGATTTCCGAAGGCATCGCGATGGTCGCACTGAAGCGGCTGGCCGATGCCGAGCGCGATGGCGACCACATCTATGCGGTGATCAAGGGCGTGGGCGGCAGTAGCGATGGAGCTGCGAAAGGTTTGACCGCGCCGTTGCCCGCCGGACAGTTGCGTGCGATGCGTCGCGCATATGCGCAGGCCGGTTTCGGACCGCGCGAAGTCGGATTGTTCGAAGCGCACGGCACCGGCACGGTCGCCGGCGACACCGCCGAACTCGAAAGCACCACGCAGCTGATCAAGGCCGAGGGCGGTGCGCGACATCAATCGGCCATCGGTTCGGTCAAGACGATGATCGGCCACACCAAGGCTGCGGCAGGCGTCGCCGGTTTGATCAAGGCCACGCTCGCCTTGCACCATCGCACGCTGCCGCCGCAATTGACGAATGCCTCGCCGAATCCGGTGCTGCGTGCCGAAGACAGTCCGCTGCACCTGATCGACGAGGCGCAACCCTGGCTCGCGTCCGGCGACGAACCGCGCCGCGCCGCGGTCAGTGCGTTCGGCTTCGGCGGCACCAACTTCCACGTGGTGCTGCAGGAATACACCGGGGAATTCCGCGACTGGATGCGGCCGGCCACGCTTCGTGACTGGCCGCTCGAACCGCTGTTGTGGAGCGCGCCCGATTGCGCGGCGCTGAAGGAGAAGCTGACGGAAACCCGCAGCCAGTTGGGCGATCTAGATGCGGTGGAACTGCGCCACGTCGCCGCAAGCCTGGCGCAGCACTGGCAGGCCGGTGAGGAAATGCTGGCCATCGCCGCAAAGGACGTGTCTTCGCTGGCGGAACACATCGATGCCGCGATCGCGTATCTCGACGGAACGCGCAAGACACTGCCGCCGAACGTGTCGCACGGAACGGCAAAAGCAGGGCGCGGCAAGATCGCGTTGCTCTTCCCGGGCCAAGGTTCGCAATACACCGGCATGTTGCGCGAAGAGGCGCTGCATTTTGCGGCGTGCGCGGAAACGCTCGCCGAAGCCGACGCTGCGCTGGCCGGCACGTTCGCCCAGCGCTATGGCGAGGGTGTACGGCTAAATCACTTCATCCTTCCGCGCGGTGCCTACGACGACGCCGAACGCGAACGCGCCGCCCAGAAGTTGACCGCTACCGACATCGCACAGCCTGCGCTGGGTGCGGTCGAAGTCGCGCTGCTTCGCTTGATGCGTGGGCTGGGACTGAAGGTGGACATGGTTGCCGGTCACAGCTATGGCGAGTTCGTCGCGCTGCACGCAGCCGGAGCGATCGATTTCGAAACCTTGATGCGCTTGTCGGCGCTGCGCGGGCAGTCGATCGTCGACGCCGCACGCGCGGCAGGCAGCGAACTCGGCACGATGGCCGCCGTGCGGGCGCAGCGCGAAGAAGTGGTGCGCACGATCGCCGGCATCGACGATGTCGTCATCGCCAACCACAACGCACCTTCGCAGGTCGTGATCTCCGGTTCGCGTCTCGGTGTGGAAAGCGCCACGCAGGCGCTGACCAAGGCCGGTTTCGCGGTGACGCCGCTGCAGGTGGCGGCGGCGTTCCACTCCAGACACGTGCAGCCGGCACGCCAGACATTCGCCGCTGCCATCGATTCGATGGAATGGCGCGAACCACAGATTCCGGTGTACGCCAATGCCAGCGGCCGACCGCATTCGGCTGATATCGAATCGCTCAAGCGCGCAATGGCCGAACACCTGGTGCATCCGGTGGAGTTCGTGTCGGAAGTCGAGGCGATGTACGCCGACGGCGCGCGCGTGTTCGTGGAGGTCGGCCCGAAGTCCGTACTGACCGGTTTGACGCAGCGTATTCTCGGCGAGCAGCCGCATGTCGCGGTGGCGCTGAACAAGGGCAATGGATCGGCCGATCTGGTGATCGCGTTCGGTCAATTGCTGTGCGCCGGAATCGATCTCGACGTGCGGGCGTTCTTCAAGGGCCGCGAGTGCCGTATCGCCGACCCGGCGAAACTCGCGTCGCTCAAGATCAAGCCGTCGGTGCCGCGCACCGCGTGGTTGTTGAACGGCTGCTCTGCGCGCCGTGCGAGCGAACCGCAGCGGCAGATCGGCGTGACACTGGAACAGGTGGGCGCTGCCGCGGACTCGATTCCTTCCATCGCCCCGGCGGCGGCTGCCGAAGCCCCGCGCAGCGGCAGCGCGCTGCGCGTGATATCGCTCTCGCCTGGGCCTCATCCCGAGGCGCCCACTTATGCGCCGAACACCCCCATGGCGCAGCCCTCGGCACGAGGGATGCACACCGCGATTCATTTCCGAAATTCAGAGGAAGTTGGCATGAACGAGCATCGGCCCGCAGCGACATTGGACGCCGCCGTGATGGCGGATTATTTCGAAACGATGCGCCAGTTCCTGGATACCCAGAGTCAGGTGATGGCTGCCTTCATGGGCGATACCGCCGCGCCGCGCATGCGCGTGCAGCCAAGTCCGGCTCCTCGCATTGCCGCGCCGCGTCTGGCTGAAGCACTCGCACCGGCGCCCGCGCCTGTCATCGCCCGCCAACCGGCACGCAGCAACGGCGTAGCGCATGCACCTGTTTCCGTCCCGGTTGCACAGCCCGCTGCGGTACCGCAACCGGCCAAGGTCGAAGTCGCGCAACCCGCGACCGTGCACGGCAATGGCGCGGCGAAAAAACCGGCCGCCGACGCGACGATGGATCGCAACAGTCTCGCCAGCATCCTGCTCGGCATCGTGGAAGAGAAAACCGGCTACCCGCGCGACATGGTCGGGCTGGACCAGAATCTCGAGGCGGATCTCGGCATCGACTCCATCAAGCGCATCGAAGTGGTCGGCGCGATGCTGCAGTCCTTGCCCGAAAAGCAGCGTGAAGCGCTGACCGAGCACCGCAGCAGGTTGAACACGCAGGCGACGTTGAACGGAATGCTGGATCTGCTCGCGAGCAGTATAGAAAAGGCCGCCGCGGCCTGAGGATCGGATCGTGTCGAGCGCCGGGGGAGATTTCATGCCGAAGCGAAGCCGGAGTTTTGGTGGTCCGCAGCCGCAGCCGCAGCCGCGCGGCAAGCCGCGTGCGTCGCGCGTCGCCACCTGACTCGAGGACGTTCCGCAGCCATGCCCGCGCCTCTGTTCCTGCTCGCACCACCGCGCTCGTACACGTCGCTGGTCAACGCGATGATCGGGCAGCACCCGCAGGCGTTCGGCGTGCCGGAGCTGTGCCTGTTCAACACGGAAAAATTGGTCGATCTGTGGACCGGCATCAACGACGAAAGCGCCGACCGCGCGACCAGAAGGCGTCACGGCCTGATGCGCACGGTGGCCGAGGTTTACAGCGGCGAACAAACCGCCGCGGCGATCAACATGGCGCGCGCGTGGGTGGCGGCGCGCGAAGATTGGACGACCGCGCGCGTATACCGCGAACTCGTCGAAAAGCTGGATCCGTTGGTGGTGGTGGACAAGAGTCCGTCCTACGCGATCGCAGTGTGGCGCATGCAGGCCATGCATCGGACGTTTCCGGATGCGCGTTTCATCCATCTGGTGCGCCATCCGATCGCGCAGTGCAAGTCGGTGATGGAGCTCAAGGAAGGCGCGTTTTGCGTGCGCATGGGCGCGTTCGAGCTCCACGAAGACTACGGAATACTGGAACCGCAGATCGCGTGGCACGACGTCAATCTCACCATCATGGAATTCCTGGAAAGCGTGCCCGCCGAGCAGCAGATCCGCATCGTCGGCGAGGAACTGATGGCCGACCCGCGGACCAAGCTCGGCGAGATCGCCCGCTGGCTGGGCTGGCGCGACGACGACGAGGCGATCGAGGAGATGATGCACCCGGAACGTTCGCCGTTCGCGTGCTTCGGACCGGTGGATGCGTTGTTCGGCAACGATCCGAAGTTCCTGGCAGGTCCCACGTTCAGACCGCACAAGCCCAAGGTTCCGAAATTGAACGATCCCCTGCCGTGGCGCACCGACGGCAAGGGCCTGTATCCCGAAGTGGTGTCGCTGGCACGTGAGCTCGGTTATGAACACTGATCCGGAAACGGGCGAAGCGCCCGCGAGCGAAGGGCAGGTGGTCGCGACCGCCGTGGCGCCGAAGAAGCGCGAACGGCTCGCTCCCGCTCCGCTGGACAACCATGGGCGCGTGGACACCTCGAAGATGAGCGCGCCGCAGGACGCGATGCGCCAGTCGGTGGTGGACTGGTTCCACGCCAAGAAATCGAGCAACTACCTGCAGCAGCAGATCAACCACATCGTTTCGGTGCGCGAGTTGATCAATGGCATCCAGTTCCTTTTCGATGAAAACCAGCGCGCACCCGCCAACGCGCCGCTGGAAGACATCGTCGAGCAACGCCGGATGGTCGAGTACCGGCTGTTGTGGCTGGAGAGTTTCACAGCGGAAATGCGCGACCGTTTGCACAAACTCCGCGAGATCGAAGAAGCGGCACTGGAAGTCCTCCTGCGGAACGAAGACGATGAGTGAAATCCGGAACAAGCGCCTCGCGTTGACCGAAAACCGGCCACCGCGCGTCGTTCCCGCCGCGGGCCGGACCCTGCTCGCGGGAGTCGTCGCACTGGCGTTGACCGGCTGCGTACTTGGACCGGCCTATCACCGCCCGGAAGTACCGTTGCCGCAGACTTGGCGCGCGCCCGCGGGCGAAGCCGCGAACGTGGTGAACACCGCTTGGTGGGAAGGATTCAGCGACCCCGATCTGGACGCGCTGATCAAACAGGCGATCGACGCAAACAAGGATCTCCTGCAAGCCACGGAACGCGTCAAGGAATTCGAGGCGAAGGTCGATATCACGGGTGCCGACAGGTATCCGCAAATCCAGTACGGAACTTCGGCGGAGCGCGCGCGCTACAGCGTCGAAAGTCCGCAAACGCAGGGCATCCTGACCAAGCCGACCCAGAACGCTTTCGAGGTCGGCACCAGCGTGAACTGGGAGTTCGACATCTGGGGCAAGATGCGGCGCGCCAACGAGGCGGCACTGGCCGATCTGCTTTCCAGCGAGTACGCGCGGCACGCGGTCATGCTGACGGTCGTTTCCAACGTCGCCACGACCTATTTCCAGTTACTGGCGCTGGACAGCCAGCTCAGGCTGGCAAAGCAGACGCTGAAGAATCGCGCCGAGGCGCTGAAACTGATCAACACACGTTACCAGGGCGGCTCCTCCAGCAAGCTAGCGGTCCTGCAGGCCAAAGCCGCAGTGGATGAAGTATGGGTCACGATCCCCGATCTGGAGCGCCAGATCGCGCAGATGGAGAACGCGCTATCGCTGCTTATCGGGCGTAATCCCGGTGACATCGTCCGCCTGCACGACAACGCCCCCGCGTTGCCTCCCGTGCCCGGCGGCGTGCCCTCGGATGTGTTGTCGCGGCGCCCGGACGTCCTGGAGGCGGAGCAGAACCTCGTCGCCGCCAACGCGGAGATCGGTGTTGCGAAAGCGGCGTTCTTTCCCTCGATCTCGTTGACCGGCCTGCTGGGTTTCGCGAGCAGCGATCTCGATACTTTGACCAAGCGCGATGCCAGCCACGTCTCAATCAGCGCGAGCCTGCTCGGGCCGATCTTCAGCGGCGGAAGGCTCACCGGACAGCTTCATGAAGCCGAAGCTTATCAGCGCGAGCTGTTGATCAAGTATCAGCAAACGGTGCAGGCTGCGCTCGGCGACGTGGATGACGCGCTGGTGTTCAATGCCAAGGCAACGGAGGTCGAGGCGCGCGGCACCGAACAGATCGCGACGCTGACGGATCTCGCCAAACTTGCGCAGGTGCGCTACGACGGCGGCCAGTCCGATTACCTGGAAGTGCTGACCGCGGAACGCGATTTGTACCAGGCGGAGTCGCAGCAGGTGGATCGTCACCGCGACACCTATCTCGCCTTGATTTCCGTGTACTCGGCGATGGGCGGCGGCTGGATGGTGGAGCAGGACAAACTGCGCGCCGCCGCGAAATCCGAAACCGCGCAAGTGCAACCGAAGACTTCTTCTGCGGCCGTGGTTGAACAAAAGGTCAACACCGCCGCGCCGGCCGGCACGCAAGCCAACGTGCCGACGACCACGAAGACTTACCAGAGACATCCGCAATGATCGAAGCCAGCAAAAAAGTAGCGCTGCCCGCCTACATCACGCACCGTTGCGAGGCGTTCCGCATCGTCAAGGGCGACGATTACAGCTATGTCGTTCGCGACAAGGTCAGGCACATGACCTACGATTTCTCTCCCTGGCAGTACTTCATCCTCGAAGTGCTGCCCGGCTGCGAGACGTTCGAAAAGCTGCAATCGGTTTTCAACGACCGATACAACCGGCCGCTGAACAGGGACGAACTCGACGAGTTCCTGGCCTCGGTCGCCGACCGCGAGTTGTACGAGGACACGGCGCTCCAGCATCCGCTGCTGGCGCCATTCGCGACGCGCACATACGAAGTGGTCAACGGCAAGCCGGTGCCAAAGAGCTTCATGACGCAGGTGCGCAAGCCGGATCCGCCGCGCTCCGGATATGCGACGGAACCGAAGACCGAAACAGTTATCCAGATGCTGCCTGAGGGTGAAGCGCGACCCGTCGGGGAGGGTGGACACGATCTGCCGGGCCAAGACAAGCGCACACGGGAGAACATGCACGATTTGTTCGATCCGCGTCCGATCCTGCGATGGCTCGGGCCGCTGGTCGCGCCGCTGCGCTACATGATTTACGTGATCCCGGGGCTGATGCTGCTGGCCTTGTTGCTGGTCACGGCGCATTGGAGCGGCTTCTCTGAAGCATTGTCTTACGTTCGCGTGAACGTGGGCCTCGGTGTGCATCTGCTGTTCTGGATGCTCACCATGAACGTTTCCGTGTTGTTCGTGCGCGCTTGTGTGGCGCACAACTTCGGCGCGCAGGTGGAGGCCGTCGGCTATCGTCTCGACGCCGGCTACCTGCCACGGTTCGACGTGGGCGTCCGGTATCTCGACAAGCTCACCCGCAAGCAAAACATGTGGTACGGCGGCTCCGTATTGCTGATGTACTTCTTCTGGCTGTCGATCGGCATTTTCGTCTGGTATTTCAACATCGATCGTATCGGCAGCTTCGGCAATGTGGTGGGAGTGCTGCTGGTCTTGTGCAGTTGCGCCAGCCTGCTGATCGGAACGGGTAATCCGTTCGTGAATGGCAGCGGCTACTACCTGCTGTGCGCATTTCTCAACGAGCCCAACTTGCGCCACAAGGCCGTTGTGGCACTGCTGAACAAGATCCACCGAAAGAAGACCTACCAGGAGGCGGACAGCAATGTCCTCATAGCGTATGGCCTGGTGTGCATCCTCTACATGATGGTGCTCACCTGTGTGGTGACGGTCGCGCTGGGCATTTGGCTCGGGACAAATTTCAATCTCGGCGTGTTCCCGACACTGCTCGCGGTCCTCATTTGCAGCTATATCGTGTGGCGCAATTACACGGTGCTGAAAAGGGTCAACGAGACCTACGAACGCGCGCAGCAGTTCGACCGCTGGCGCTCGCGCACCCTGGTCGTCCAGGACCTCGAAGATGCCGAAGTCAAGACGACGAAGAAGCGTTACTGGCCCTATGCGTTGCTGATCTTCCTGTTCCTGTTGCTGTTCGTACCGTACCCCTACGATGTCAGCGGAACCGTTCTGGTTTATCCGGTACGCAGGCAGGTGATCTCCACCGACACACCCGGACTGATCAAGGACGTCTATTTCGACGGCGGCGAATCGGTCAAGAAGGGCACCGTGATCGCCAGGTTGGTGCATGACGATTACACGGCCAAGATCGCGATCGACGAGCAGGACATCGAGGCCCAGAAAGCGGTGGTCGCCAACCTCAAGTCACTTCCCAAACCGGAAGCGATCCAGGTTGCGGAACAGAACTTGCGGGTGGCGCAGACACAGGCCCGGTACAGCGCCGAGAAAGTGCCCCGCCTCCAAAGTCTCTACAAGCAGGGCGCCGTGCCTTTCGAAACTCTGCAGACTGCCAAGCAGGAAGCCGACACGGATGCCAGCGAGGTGCTGGAAAAACAGGCTGCACTTGCGCTCGCCAAGACGGGACCGACCCCCGACGAGATCGCCGCGGCGGAAGCCAAACTGGCCAGCCTCGAGGCGGACAAGGCGTTGTACGAGGGTAAGTTGACGCGCACCGTGCTGCGCATGCCGTTCGACGGCAACATCCTGACGCTGCACCTCAAGGATCGCATTAACAGTTATCTCAATCAGGGCGATCCGTTCGCGACGGTGGAATATACCGGCGAGGTCACTGCGCAAATAGACATCAACGAATCCGATCTTCAGTACGTGAAGATCGGATCCAAGGTCCGGATGCATCCGACTGCCTACTTCAACAACGAGTTCGTCGGCGTGGTCACGACGATCGACCGCAACGTCACCACCAAACCCTCGGGAACCTACGCGGCCATTCTTGCGACCTTCCCGAACAAGAACGGTGAACTGAAAACGGGCATGACCGGCGAGGCGAAGATCGACGGCCCCGTCATCCCTGTGTGGCAGGCATTCACCCAGGGATTGCAGCACTTCTTCCAGGTCGACGTCTGGTCCTGGATTCCTTGAAGCAGACGGTTGCCATTGGGTGTTGATACCGGCGGGGACTACCCGGCCCGCCGGCAGAGGAGGGGAGGACATCGGGATGACGAATCGCGCAACGCCCGGCCGGGACAATCCGGCGGTCGTCGCCAATTACTTCGCGACCATGCGTCATTTCCTGGAGACGCAGGGACGCGTGATGTCGGCATGGATGAGCCGCGGCGCGGATGCGCGCGCGTCGGAAACTTCGCTGCGCACACCGGTGGAAAAACCTGCGATCGCGCAATCGGCTACGCGACGCTTCGCGCCTGCGCCGTCCGCGCCGGTTCGCGTTGTTTCGGCGACGCCGCTCGCCGCTTCGCGCGAGCTTGCGGCGATCGTTCCGGTGATCCGCGAACAAGTTGCTGCACCCGCAGTCGCTGCGGCGAAGGCGCCGCTCGACGGCCTGCGCGAAACGCTGCTTCGAATCGTGGAGGAGAAAACCGGTTATCCGCGCGACATGGTCGGCTTGGACCGAAACCTGGAAGCAGACCTCGGCATCGATTCGATCAAGCGCGTAGAGATCGTCGGAACCCTGCTGCAAGGTCTGCCGGAAAGCCTGAGAGCCCATCTCGCCGAAGCGCGCACGCAGCTCAATACTCAGTCCACGCTTGGCGGCATCCTGGAAATCATTCGTGCTGCACAGGCGCGCGATGGCGATCTCGCGCGCGTCGTCGCGCCGGCCGAACGCATTCCGGCGAAAACGGAAAGCGTCATCGCGGCACCTGCGCGTTCGGTGATGCGTTCGTGCGCCGAACCGGTTCCGGCCAACGCCGCACGCCGGCTCAACAGCGGCACATTCTTACTGACGGCCGATCGCCTGGGTATCGCCGAAAAGCTGGCATCGACGCTGCGCGCGCGCGGCAATGAAGTCGTGCTGATCGAACGGGATTCGCTGCAGAGCGAGGAAGCCCTGATCCAGCGCTGCCAAGCACTGCGCGACAAGGCGAACATCGCGGGCGTGGTGCATCTCGCAGCGTTGGGGCTTCCGGCGCTGAGCGCCGATGGCTCGCCATCCGAATGGCGGCTGGCCCTGCTTCAAAACGAGAAGGCCTTGTTCCTGCTGCTGCGCGAATTGTCCGCGCACCTCGCCGACGATGCGCACGTGGTCGCCGCAAGCGATCTCGGTGGATTATTCGGAAGGGACGACAGCAGCGATGGCGCGCTGCGGTTGGCGGCGGGCGCGGTCGGCACCTTGAAGTCGTTGCGCAAGGAACGGGAAAAATTGCGCGTCAAGGCGATCGATCTCGATCCCGCTAGCGGTCCGGAGTCGCTCGCAGCCGATTTGCTCGGCGAAATCGAGCTGGTGGGCGGACGCTGGGAAGTCGGTTATCCGCGCGGTCAGCGCACGATATTTTGCAGCGTGCCGGAAACGGTCGCGGCCGATCCGCAGCGCGAGGCGGCGTTGACGAAACTGGTGGTGCTTGCGACGGGCGGCGCGCGCGGAATCACGGCAGAAACCCTGCGCGAGCTGGCGCACCCGGGCAATACCCTGATCCTGACCGGCCGCAGCGCGCTCGAAAACGAACCCGCGGAATTCGCTGCACTGACCGATGCCACGGCATTGCGCGATCACTTCGTCGCCGAGGTGCGCGCGGGCCGCGCGAAGTGGAACCCGCGCGAAATCCAGAAGCTGGTCGGCAATGTGCTGGCGCAGCGTGAGATGCGCGCGAACATCGCGGATTTCGAAGCAGGCGGCGCCAAGGTCGAATACGTCGCGGTGGATGTGACCGACGAGGCAGGCATCCGCGCACTGGTGCAGGACATTACGCAACGGCATGGCCCGATTTCCGGCGTGGTGCACGGCGCCGGCATCATCGAGGACAAGCTGCTCGCCGACAAGGCCAGCGACAGTTGGTCGCGGGTGGTCGAAACCAAGGTCATCGGCCTGCTGCTGTTGCAGAAGTATCTCGATCCGCATGCGCTGAAATTTTTCACGGTCTTCAGTTCGGTGGCGGGGCGCTACGGCAACAGCGGCCAATCGGACTACGCCTGCGCTAACGAATTGATGAATCGCCTGTGCGTGGCGCTGCAATCGCGCTGGGGCGAGCGCGTCGCGGTAAGCGCGCTGTGCTGGGGTCCGTGGGGTGCGACCAAGTTCGGCGCGGGCATGGTCACCGCCGAAACCGAAGCCAAGTTCGCGAGTGTCGGCGTGAAACTGGTTTCCGCGGAACTCGGACGCAAACTGTTTCGCGATGAACTGACGCGCACGGCCGGCACGCCGGTAGAAATCGTGTGCGGCGAGGCGGCATGGGATACGCGCGAAGCGGAGTTGGGCGCCATCCACCTGCAGGAGGACGCGGCGCCTTCTGAAACTTCCGAGTATGCAAAAGACGGCGAACCGCTGCTCGGCGCGGCGGTCGCGCAGGCGCAACCGACCGGTGAGCGGATCGTGATCGTCGAGCTGGATCGCGCGCGACACCTCTATCTCGACGAACACATGCTCGACGGCAAGCAGGTGCTGCCCGCCGCTGCTGCGCTGGAGATGCTGGCGGAAGCGGGACGCATGTTGTGGCCGGGCTGGCAGGTGGCCGAAGTGCGCGAGCACAAGCTGATGAAAGGCGTCGAGATGGATTCGAAGCCGCGCCGGTTGCGGATCCTGATTCTTCCGCCGCCGTACGGCAGCAGCGAGGGTTTCGAAGTCACCGCGCAACTGCAGAGCGAATTCGCACCCGGAAAAATGTTGACGCACTATCGCGCGGTTCTGCGCCTGGCGCAGGAACTGCCGGAACCGGTGCCGGCCGAACGCTCGCGCCACGCAGAGAAATCGCTGACGGTAACGAAAGCCTATGACGAGTGGTTGTTTCACGGTCGGCGTTTTCGGGTGATCGAGAAGATCGAAGGTCTTTCGCGAAATGGCGCTGGCGCGCGCGTCCGCGTGTCGCATCCGCCGCAGTGGCTGAGTAGTTGCGCCGCGGACGCAGCCTGGGTATTCGATCCCGCGCTGCTGGATGCCGCCGCTCAGATGGCGTGGCTGTGGTCGCGCGCCTTCCGCGACGAGGCGGCGCTGCCGGCGCGCTTCGGCCGCGTGGTGCGCTATCGCGCGCGCTGCCCGGAGCGCATGCACATGGAATACGAGCGCATCGAAAGCACCGATCCCAGCCTGATCCGGGCCAATGTCACCTTCTTCGACGAACAGGGCGAGCCGGTGATGGCGATCGAGGAACTGGACAGCATCGCCAGCGCGGCGTTGAACCGTTTCGGCGGCACCGCGAACCTCGCGCGCGGAGCGGTGGCATGAAGCAGGCCAAGACACCACGCGCAACGCCCGAGCCGATCGCGATCATCGGGATGGCCTGCATTTTTCCGGAAGCGCCGGATATCGCGAGTTTCTGGAATAACATCCTCAACGGCGTGGATGCGATCAGCGAACCGGTGCCGGATTGGGGCGCGGATCGCTATCTCGCCGCGGGCCGCATCCGCACACAGCGCGGTGGATACCTGAAGGATCTCTATCGTTTCGATCCACGCGAATTCGGCATCATGCCGAATTCGGTCGACGGCGGCGAAACCGATCAATACCTGGCGCTGCGCGTCGCGCGCGATGCGCTGGCGGACGCCGGTTACCTCAGGCCCGATGCGGACCATCATGCCACCGGCATCGTGCTGGGGCACAGCGCCTACCTGCACCGCGGTCAGGTCACGGTGATCCAGAACAACATCGTGCTGGATCAGACGATGGACTTGCTGCGCACCGCGCTGCCGCATCTGGGCGACGCGGCGCTGGACGAGATCCGCGAAATCCTGCGCAAGAAATTGCCGCCGACCACCGCCGACAACGCGCCCGGCCTGGTGCCGAACATGATGACGGGGCGCATCGCCAACCGGTTGAACCTGCGCGGCCCCAATTACGTGCTCGATGCGGCATGCGCCTCTTCATTGCTGGCGGTTGCGGCCGCGGCCGACGAACTGCGCAGCGGACGCAGCGACATGATGCTGGCGGGCGGCGTGAATGCGACGCTTCCCGCCGATGTCACCACCAGTTTCACGCAGCTCGGCGCACTCAGTGCGCGGGGCCGCGTGCGTCCGTTCGAGAAAGGCAGCGACGGCACCTTGCTGGGCGAGGGGCTCGGCGTGGTCGTATTGAAGCGCTTGGATGACGCCATCGCGGACGGCGACCGCGTGTACGCGGTATTGCGCGGCGTCGGTCATTCCAGCGATGGCAAAGGCGCGGGATTGCTCGCGCCGAGCCAGGATGGCGAGACGCTGGCGATCCGCCGCGCGTACGAACTGACCGGCATCGATCCCGCGACGATCGGGCTGGTGGAAGCGCACGGCACCGGTATCCCGTTGGGCGACCAAACCGAAATCGCCTCGTTGAAGAGCGTGTTCGGCGAACGCAGGACGGATGTCGGCGTCAAGGCGCTGGGTTCGGTGAAGTCGATGATCAGTCACTGCATTCCCGGTGCCGGGATCGCGGGCCTGATCAAGATGGCGCTGGCACTGCATCATCGGACATTGCCGCCGACGTTGTGCGACGAAGTCAATCCGCAGCTCGGTATCCACGAGACGCCGTTCTACGTCAACACGCGTACGTCTCCGTGGATCGCGCGACCCGACGAGCCGCGCCGCGCGGCGGTGAATTCGTTCGGTTTCGGCGGAATCAATGCGCATGCGATCCTGGAACAGGCGCCCGCGCATGCGCGCGCGCCGGGCCGCATGACCGCATGGCCGGTCGAATTGTGCATGCTCTCGGCCGCCAGTGCGGAAACTCTGGTGCAGAAACTGGAAAGTCTGGTCGACGCGCTCGCTGCCAATCCGCACTGGAGCCTCGCCGAAGTCGCCGCCGCGCTCTCGCATGGAGATCACTCCGGCGATCACCGTGTCGCGATCCTGGCGCGCGATATCAAGGAATTGACGACCAACATCGCGCTGGCGATCGGCAAGGTGCGCGAGGGCACGCCTACGCGCAAGGCCAGCCGCGCGCGGGTGATCTACGCTCGGGAACGCAGCGACGCCAAGCTGGGTTTTGCCTTTCCCGGAGAAGGATCGCAGTACCAGGGCATGTTTGCCGACATCGCGCTGTTCCCGCAGGTGCAGCACTGGCTGGATTTCTGGCACAGCCTGCACGATTTGCCCGAGGGACAGACCCGCACCGACATCGTGTTTCCCACCTGCGAAGTCGAACCCGAACGCCGCGTGCAGCTCGACAAACGTCTGCACGACCTGGATGTCGGCTCGGAGGCGGCGTTCATCGGCGGCATGGCGATGTTCGACCTGTTGAAAGCGCTCGGTGTGGAACCGGACGTGATGGTGGGGCACAGCTCGGGTGAATCGGCTGCACTGGCGGCTTCCGGCGCCAATGCGAGCAGTGGCACCGAACTCGCGGCCGCCATCGTCAGGCACTGCGTTGCCTATGACGAGCTGCTGAAATCGGACCAGATACCCACCGGCGCGTTGCTGACGGTGGGCGCGCTGACGCCGGAACAGATCGAGACGGAAATAGCCTCGCAGGGCGGTGAAGTGCAGGTCGCGATGGACAATTGCAGCAATCAGCAGGTGCTGTACGGTCCGGTCGAAGCGATCGACCGCCTCGAACAGAGGCTCACCAAGCAAGGCGGCATATGCATGCGGTTGCCGTTCGACCGCGGTTATCACACACCCGCGTTCGAAGCCGCGGCGCGCGTGTATCTGGACTGCTACAAACACATCAAGGTCGGCCGGCCGAAAGTGCCGTTGTATTCCTGCGCCACCGCGGCACGTTTTCCGAAATCGCCGGAGAAGATGCGCGAACTCGCCGCCCTGCAGTGGGCGCGCAAGGTGCGTTTCCGCGAAACGATAGCGAAGATGCACGACGATGGCGTCGGGATTTTTCTGGAAGTCGGACCGTCCGGCAATCTGGTTTCCTTCATCAACGACATTCTGAGCGGACGCGACTTCCTCGCCCTGCCGACCAATGTACGCGGGCGCAGCGGCGTCGAGCAGCTGCTGTTCGTACTTGCCTGGTTGTACGCGCTCGGTCGCTGGACCACACCGGACCGAATGCATGCCGCGCGCGAAATCACGCCGATCGATCTCGACAGCCGCAAACCGAAAGCCCGCCCTCCGTTGCTCGACAACACCATGCCGATGGTGCGGCTCGCGCCCGCGGAGGGCCAACGCATCGCCGAAATCGTCGCGTCGGCGCGGAGGAGAGTCTTCCCCACCGCCGTCGATCCGCGCGCGGCGTTGGGCGATCTCGAGGACATCAGCGCCAACGATGTCAGCGATGAGGATGCAACGGCGGAAATTGCGGCGCTCGATAACGGCACGCATTCCACCCATGTCAACGACAGCGTTACGCCTCTGCTGGACACCGTACTGGAGCACGACCACGAACATGTCGTGGCCGTGTGCCGCGTATCGCTGGACAACGACCAGTTCATCCGCGACCACGTGCTCTCGGGCCCGGTCTCGACGAACCCTTCGCTGCACGGCCTTGCCTGCGTGCCGTTCATGGTCAGCATGGAACTGATGGCGGAAGCCTGCGCCTTGCTGGCGGGACGCACCGATGTCAGCGTGATCGAGAACGTGCGCGCTTTCGACTGGATCACGCTCGACGACGAGGTGCTGGACATCGAAGTGCGCGCTGAAGTACTCGACCGCGAGGCGAATCGTTACCGCGCTTCCGTGCATACATCGCGCGGCATCGCGGTCACCGGCGAATTTTCCTTCGCACGCGATTTCAGGCTGCAGCCGGTAGCACCTTTGCGCGAGCCCCGCGCCTGGAATACCGATCCGCCCACGTACATCCCCGGGCGCTTTGCGATGTTCCATGGACCTATATTCCAGAGCTTGCGCAATATCGAAGCCTGGGACGATGGTGGTATCGACGTTGCGCTCAGCGACGCCAGCCTGGCCGGATTTTTCGAGCCCGGCCACACGCCGAGCCTCGTATTGAATCCCGTATTGCTGGACGCTTTGAGCCAGGTGGTGCCGTACTGGCTGCTCCACTACGTAGGCCCAGAGTTCCACTCCTTCCCGTCCACGATCGGGCGCATCGAGCTGTACGAATCGTGCCCTGCCGGACGCGACGGCATCGTGATGCGTGCGCGGCAGGAGCCGGCCGCACCGGGCGATGACGACATCACTGCGCTGCGCAATTGGCAGTTCGATTGCATCGATGGGGAAGGGCGGGTGCTGATGCGTGTCCACGAACTGGGCAACCTGTTCTTCCGTGTCCCGCCGACCTACCACGCGCTGCGCACGCATCCCGGCATCGGCATGCTCGGCACGCCCGTTTCTTCGCCCGCGGCAGATGTAAGTCTGTGGGAAGTGCCGGTGCTGGACGAGAAATTGTTCCTGCAATCCGGCGGCATCTGCGCGCGCGTGCTGGCGCGCGTGTTGCTCGGCGCTGCCGAACGCGAGGAATGGCGCGCCTTAGGACAAGCCGCGCTGCCGCGCCGGCGCGAGTGGCTGACCGGTCGCGCTGCCATCAAGGAGGCCGTGCGGCACTGGGTCCACGAACGCACCGGACAGCTGTTGTATCCCGCCGACATCGAAGTCGCTCACGACGAAAACGGTGCGCCTTTCGTCGGCGGCTGGTGGTGCGAATCGCTGATCGAGGCGCCGCGCGTTTCGTTGGCGCACGACGCGGTCTCGTGCATCGCCGCGGTCGCTGCGCCGGATCAGCCGGTGGGCGTGGATCTGGAACGCATCGGCAAGCTGCGGCGTCCCGAACTGGTGGTGGATTCGCTGGCGGCGGAGGAAAAGCCGCTCGTCGCCGGGCTCGACGGCGATGCGCAGACCGAGCGCGTGTTGCGTCTGTGGTGCGCCAAGGAGGCGGCGTCGAAGTGCCTCGGCATCGGCCTCGGGGGAGAACCATGGGCATTCCGGATCGTGGCCGCCGATGCGGATTTCAGGATATGCGAAGTCTCACACGAGGCGGGGATCGTGGCGGTCACCATCGACAAACGCGGAGCCGCCGTCATCGCCGTCGGCACGCTCGCGGCACAACAATTCGAGGCGCAAGCATGAGCAATCTCAGGAAGAACACACCCATCGATACCGTCACCGCGGTCGCCGTGGATTTGACGCAGGACTGGGGTCTCGATCCCGGCACGAAGTTCGCGCCCGAAACCCTGGTCGCCGCCGACCTCGGATTCACCTCGATCGACATCATCCAGTTCTGTGTCGCGCTCGATCAATCTTACGGAACGCGCTTCGGATTCCAGGATCTGCTGATGAAGGATGGCAGCTACATCGGCGACGTCTCGCTGGGGCAATTCGCGGATTTCATCGATTCACGTCTCCAGACGCAAGGAACTCCGGCATGAGCGTACGCACCCTTTTCATCGGCATGGACGGAGCCACCTTCACCGTCCTCGACGATCTTACCCAGGCCAACGGCGGCGAGCCGGTGATGCCGTTCATGGCGCGCATCTACGCCGAGGGCAGCCGCGCCAAGCTGCGCTCGACGCCGAACCCGCTCACTCCGCCGGCGTGGGTTTCGTTGATGACCGGCCGCGGACCCGGATATCACGGCGTGTACGACTTCATTCGTGCCGAGGAGCAGGGCGACGAGGTCTATTTCACGCTCTACGACGCGCGCGATTGCAAGGTGGAAACCATCTGGTCGATCGCCAGCCGACAGGGCAAGCGTGTTTGCGCGCTGAACTTCCCGTTCACCGCTCCGCCGCCGGCGCAACTCAACGGAATCAACGTGCCGGGCTTCATCCCCTGGCGGCATCTGCGCCGCAATTCCTATCCGGACGACATTTACGAGCGGCTGAAGTCCATTCCCGATTTCGATCCGCAGGAACTGGCCTGGGATTTCGAGCGCGAAAAGCAAGCCGTCGATGAACTGAGCGACGAGGATCGGGAGAACTGGGTCCGCTACCATCTTCCGCGCGAGCAGCAGTGGTTCAGGATGGCCGAACATCTGATGCGCGAGGAACAGCCCGACCTGATGGCGGTGCTATTCGACGGCGTGGACAAGCTGCAGCACCAGGCTTGGCAGTATGTCGATCCGAGATTGCAGCACGACGAGACGTCGGGTTTCCACAAACGCATGCGCGAACTGTCGCTGAGCTACTTCCGCCAGCTCGACGGTTTCATCGAGCAGCTCGTGAAAACCGCCGGTCCCGACACCCAAGTGTTCTTCGCTTCCGATCACGGATTCACCGGCTCGACCGAAGTCGTGCGCATCAACGCGTTTCTCGCCGAGAAGGGCTATGTGCACTTCAAGGAACTGCCCGAAGGCGAGGCGGGCAAGCGGCGCGACAGCACCAATTTCGCATTCCTGGACTGGAGCAAAACCACGGCTTATTGCCGTACGCCTTCATCCAACGGAATCACCATTCGCGTGGCGCGCAAGCCAGGAGAAACCGGAATCGATCCCAAGGATTACGACAAGTTCCGCGCGCGGCTGATCCGCGATCTCGAGGACCTCAAGGATCCCGGGACCGGCGAGCGGATCATCGCCGAGATCCACACCCGCGAGGAAGTGTTCCCCGGCTCCGCGATGAACGACGCACCCGACTTGCAACTGGTGTTGCGGGATTTCGGTTTTGTATCGGTTAGAAATCTCCAGCCGGTGGTGCAGAAACGCGATTACGTGATCGGCACGCATCATCCCGACGGTGTGTTCCTGGCGTACGGCCCCGGCATCGAAGCCGGCAAGGTGCTCGGCCGCCGGCACATCACCGACGTGACTTCGACCTTGCTGTACAGCCTCGGTTTGCCTGTTCCGTCCGATCTGGAAGGCAAGGTGCCGACCGCGATGTTCACCGCCGACTATCAGGCGAAGCATCCGCTGAAGATCGGCGAAGCCACGCGCGGCAGCGGCAAGGACGAGTACGGCGAAACCATGGACGATGAAGAAAAGCAGCAATTGATGGCACAGCTTCAGATGCTGGGCTACATGGAATGACCCGGGCCAAGCAGAGTGATGAGCCCTGATGCCAACGGCCTTCGTCAACGGGGTGCACCTGCATTATCTCCAGGTGGGCGACGCGGCTGCGCGCGAAAACCTGGTGATGGTGCATGGCCTGGCATCGAACCTGGCGTTCTGGTATTTCCAGTATGCCCACGAATTCGCCAAGCGATTCCGGGTGACACTGTTCGATCTGCGCGGACACGGCGGTTCGGACGTCCCCTCGAGCGGCTACAAGCCCGCGGATCTGTCGATGGATCTCGGCGGGCTGCTCGATCATCTGGGCATCGCCGAAGCGCATTTCATCGCGCACAGTTTCGGCGGCTTGGTGACGCTGCACCATGCGCGCCGCCATCCGGGCGCGGTGCGCAGCCTGGTGCTGGCGGACAGCCATGTCCCGGGCTTGCTGGGGGTGCGCGCGGCGCCGGAAACCTGGGAGCGGGGACGGGCGGTGATCCAGCCCGTGCTGCAACGCCACGGCATCGATCTGGATACCGATGATCCGCACTTCGGTTTCCGCCTGCTGGGCGTGATGGCGCAGTTGCGGTTGAGCGAACGGCCGGTGCCGGAGGAGCTGATGCGGCTGTTCGGTCCGGTGATGGTCAAGTTCGGCCGTCACACGGCCGCGCAGTGGCTGAAGCTGCTCGCCACGACGACGGCCGAAGCCGACTTCCTCGACGGCGGATCGCTGCAGGACGACGAATTGCGCAAATTCGATTTCCCGATTTTCGCGATCTACGGCGACAGCTCGCACGCACGCCGCACCGGCGACGAGCTGTGCAGGGTCTGGCCGGAGGCCGAATTCCGGTTGATGCGGGGAGCGGGGCATTTTTTTCCGGTCTCGCGCGCGGACGAACTGATCGCACTGTGCAACCGGTTCTGGGAAAACAGCGCGGACGAATCGCGCAGGGTTCGCCGCCCCAATGACAACCGCGCCTATTTCCAGAGCGACCGCTTCTACATGATCGACGACGGCTGGTACTGTTCGCTGCGCGAAGGAGGGCGGCTCGGGCCTTTCGCCTCGCGCGAGGAAGCGGCCGTGCAACTCGCTGCCGTACTGGCCGCAACATGAACGCCATGACCGCAAACAGATTGGGTATCCGGCGCGGGCTGCGCAGCTCGGATTTCAAGTTGATCGCAAAGCGGGGATTCGGCGATCCGCTCAACTCGTATGCCCATGCGATGGCCTGGTACAAGGGCCGGTTGTACGTGACGACGATGCGCGCCAATTTCGCGTTGATGCGTTTGCGCATCAAGCTCCCCTTCGACGTGTGGCCGATTCAATGCCCGCTCGATCCATTCGACCTGGACTTGCGCGCCGAGATCTGGGCCTACGATCCCGGCACGGAGGCGTGGGAGCGCGTGTTCAAGTCACCGTGGATCACCGGCAGCGACGGCAGCAAAATCCCGCGCGACATCAGTTATCGCGCCATTGCGGTGCATCAGGGCAAGCTGTACGTCAGCACATGGTGTCCGGCGCGCGGACCGGGTCCGGTCATCATGGTCAGCGAGGATGGCCGCACCTTCACCGTGACCTGCGAACCCGGCCTGTGCGGACTTCCGGTCACAACCATCCGTTCGCTGGTGTCCTTCAAGGGCCGCATGTATACGACTCCGGTCGGTTCGCGCGGCGGCAACACCAACGTTTCGGGTCATTCGGTCGTGTACGAGAGCCGCTCGCCCGAGAAGGGCGATTGGCAGCCGGTCAGCGATTTCGGCTTCGGCGATGTCACCAATCTTTCCCTGCTCGCCTTCGCGGCGTGGGGAGATCACCTGTACGTCGGCACGCTGAACCATGGCGGATTCCAGCTCTGGCGAAGCACCTGCGAAGGGGAACCGCCGTACCGGTGGGAGCGCATCCTGACCAACGGCGCCTGGCGCGGTGCCTTGAACCAGTGCGGCATGACCCTGTATCCGTTCAAGGGCGCGCTGTACATCGGCACGGGCATCCAGGGCGGCGGCGTCGACCACGCCAACAAGATCGGGCCGGGTGCGGCGGAATTGATCCGTTTGAACGAGGACCTGTCCTGGGACCTGATCGTCGGCGAGCCGCGCGACACGCCCGACGGCCGCAAGCAGCCGCTGTCGGGCCGCTATCCCGGCTTCGACAATTACTTCAACGGTTATTTCTGGCGCATGTGCGAGCACGACGGCTGGCTTTATCTCGGCACGTTCGAATGGAGCAGCACACTCGGCTATGTCAATCGCAGCCGCTGGCCGGGCGCGATGACGAACATCATCGGACGCGTCGGTCCGCAGAACATCCTGGAATACGGCTCCGGATTCGATCTCTACCGCAGCCGCGACGGAGAAAACTGGGTTCCGGTCACCACCAACGGGATGGGCAATCCGTACAACATGGGCATGCGCACCATCGCTTCGACATCGCACGGCCTGTTCATCGGCACCGCCAATCCATGGGGACCGAAGATCATGCCGTTGGATGGCCGCGACCGTTACGTGGACAATCCGCGCGGCGGATGCGAGGTGTTCTTCGCGAAGAACCTGCCCTGAATGATTTCTAAGCCCGACGGTGCACGGGTTCCGTGGCGCGCAAGCTAAGTTGCTATGCTCCGCGCGTAATCTGCCAGCGAATCGAAGGAGGCGGTTTATGCTGATATCCTCGAATGTCAAAACCACCGTCACGGCGCTGCTGCTCGGCGTCATGATCTCGACTTCGGCGGGAGCCATGCAAGGTTTTTTCAGGAATCGAATGGGTCGCGGCGCGCTCGGGCAACGCGGCATGCAGGGGCAACGCGACAACAAGCCGATCACCTTGCCCGCCGGCGCGCGGCTCGTGCAGAACGTCGCTTATGGGTCCGATCCGAAGCAGACGATGGACGTTTATGTCCCGGCGAATGCGCACAACGCGCCGGTGATCTTCATGGTGCACGGCGGCGCCTGGATGATCGGCGACAAGGCCAATTCCGGCGTGGTGCAGAACAAGATCGACTATTTCCTGCCCAAGGGCTATGTCTTCATTTCGGTCGGTTACCGGCTGGTACCGCAAGTCGACGTGATGACCGAAGCCGACGACGTGGCGCATGCGCTGGCCTATGCGCAGCAGCACGCCGCGGATTGGGGCGGCGATCCCTCGCGCTTCGTGGT
>DATFCO010000290.1:0-13335 GCA_035253005.1 Rhodanobacteraceae bacterium | reverse complement strand
AAAACACTGGATGCGGCGATCACCGGCAGCGTGCAGTTGCGCGTGGACGACAAAGTGTTCAACCGCTTGTTGTTCGTTACGCCTGACGGCGAAGTGCGGCATTACGACAAACGGCACCTTTTCCGCTACGCCGACGAGCACAAGCGCTATGCGGCAGGCCGCGATCGGCTGATCGTGGAGTGGCACGGCTGGAAGGTCTGCCCGCTGGTCTGTTACGACTTGCGTTTCCCGGTGTACTCGCGCAACCGCCACGACTCTCAGCACGGCTTCGACTATGACTTGCTGATCTTCGTCGCCAACTGGCCGTCGCCGCGCGCCTACGCCTGGAGTACGCTGCTGCGCGCGCGAGCGATCGAGAATCTCTGCTACGTCGCCGGCGTCAACCGCGTCGGCACGGACGGCAACGGCCACGCGTATTCCGGCGCCAGCGCGGTGCTGGATTTTCTCGGCCAGCCGCTGTCGCAGGACAGCGACCAGGAGCTGGTAACCACGACTACGCTGTCCATGGCGGAACTCGCTGCGCATCGCGAGCGGTTTCCCGCGTGGATGGATGCGGACGCGTTTACGTTGCTCGATTGATCACAAAATCGCCAGCACCGCTTCCGGCGGCCGGCCGATCGCGGCCTTGCCGTTGGCAAATACGACCGGGCGCTGGATCAGGATCGGATGTTTGGCCATCGCGGCGATCAATTGCCCGCGGGTGAGCTTCGGATCGTCCAGCCCGAGGCGGGCGTATTCGGGTTCGTCGCGGCGCATCAGTTCGCGCGGCTGCAACTTCAGCAATTCGAGTGCGCGCGAAAGTTCGCCCGCATCCGGCGGATTTTTCTGGTAATCGATAACCTCTGGCTCGATGCCATGCTCGCGCAGCAGCTCCAGCGTGCCGCGCGATTTCGAGCAGCGCGGGTTGTGCCAGATCGTGACCTGCTTGGCCATCTCAGCGATCGCGGTGCGGACGGTTGCCGCGGTGCGGGCCGCGACCGCGTCCGCCGTCGCGCGGACCGCCGGGACCGCGGCCGCGTGCGTCGTTGCGGTTTTCGCCGGCGAACCAGGTACGCACCGAAGGCAGTTCCTGGCCCGGCGCCACGCCGCGGCGTTTCTTCTTGCGTTTGCGTTGCGGATTTTCGGGACGCGCGATGTTGCCGTTCACTTCGCCGCGCGGCGGACCGCGCCGGCGCTTGCCGCGGCCGGGCGCGAAATCATCCGGACGCACGCGGTCGAACGCGGTCAGTTCGCGCGCTTCGTGGTGGTGCACGCCGGTCCACGCCTTGGGATTTTCCGCCGGACGCACCTCGACCGCGCGGCGCGGGTGGCTGCGCTGGTGCAATACCGGTTTCAGCGTCAGCGCCGGTTGCGGTTCGCCGGCGCCGGCGAGTTCGCGCAAGCCGCGCACGCGTTCGGAAGAAAGCATTTCATGTTCGCCGGGACGCAATCCGCGCGGCAGTTCCACATTGCCGTAGCGGATGCGCTTCAACCGGCTGACGGGAAATCCCTGGCTGTCCCATAGCCTTCGCACTTCGCGGTTGCGGCCCTCGTGCAGCACCACGCGGAACCACTGATGGCTGCCGTCGCCGCGGTTGACTACGTGGATCTCGTCGAACTTCGCAGGGCCATCCTCCAGTTGCACGCCGGACCTCAGTTTCTGCAATGTTTCGTCCGGCACTTCGCCGTGCACACGACAAAGGTATTCGCGCGGAATTTCGTTCGAGGGATGCATCAGTGCGTTGGCGAGTTCGCCGTCGGTGGTCAGCAGCAGCAGGCCGGTCGTGTTGGTATCCAGGCGTCCGACAGAAATCCAGCGCGCGCCGCGCAGCGCGGGGAGATTTTCGAACACGGTCGGCCGGCCTTCCGGATCGTCGCGCGTGGTCAACTCGCCTTCCGGCTTGTGATACATCATCACTTGCGAATCTTCGCGGCGTTCGCTGGCGACCACGAACTGCTTGCGATCCAGTTCCACGCGATCGCCCGCGCGCACGCTGGAGCCTGTCTGCGCGGGTGTGCCGTTGACCAGCACCTCGCCGTTGCCGATGCGTTCTTCCAGCAGGCGGCGCGAACCCAGACCGGCATTGGCCAATACCTTGTGCAGCCGCTCTTCCAGCGCCGAGTCGGTCGGCGGATCGCTGCGTTTCAGGCTTAGCACGCCACGAGGCGAGTTCATGTGGAGTGCTCCGCGGTGTGTTCAGAAGATTCCTGCATCGGTGCTTCACCTTGCGGTTGATCGGATTCTGCGGTCACGCTTTCGACTTCGGTTTCTTCGACGTCGCTTCGATCGACATCGGCGCCGGCCACCAGCATCAGCTGCGGTTCGAGGTCTTCCAGATCGCGGATCTCGGCCAGCGTCGGCAACTGATCCAGCGACTTCAGATTGAAATAGTCGAGAAACATGCGCGTGGTGCCGAACAACGCGGGTTTGCCGGGCACGTCGCGGTAGCCGACCACGCGGATCCACTCGCGCTCCTCCAGCGTGCGCATGATGCTGGAAGCGACCGAGACGCCGCGGATCTGTTCGATCTCACCGCGCGTGATCGGTTGGCGATAGGCGATCAGCGCCAGCGTTTCGAGCAATGCGCGCGAATATTTCGTCTGCCGTTCGCTCCACAGGCGCGCGACCCACGGATGCACCGCTTCGCGCACCTGATAGCGGAAACCGGAAGCGACTTCGACCAGTTCCACGCCGCGGCCTTCGCAATCGGATTGCAAAGCCGAGAGCGCCTGCGACAGTTCGGCATGGCCGACCGCTTCTTCTTCAGCGAACAGCGCACCCAGCATCGGCAGCGTCAGCGGCTGCTGTGCCGCGAGCAGGGCGGCTTCCACGATATTCTTCAGTCTGTCTGGTTCCACGTCTCTCACTCGGTTGCTTCGGTGGCGCGCGCTTTCAGGTAGATCGCCGCCAGCGGCTGCTCCTGCACGATCTCGATCAGGCGATCCTTGGCCAATTCCAGCAGCGACAGGAAGGTCACCACCACGCCCATCCGTCCTTCGCTGACGTCGAACAGCGATTCGAAGCGATGGAAGACACCGTCGCTCAAGCTCCGCAGCACTTCGCCCATGCGCTGCCGCACCGACAGCGGTTCGCGCGCGACCGCGTGATGCCCATACAGCTCGGCGCGCTTCAGCACGTCGCGCAGCGCCAGCAGCATTTCGCGCAAATCCACCGGCGGCGGCAGCTTCACCACCTGCCGGTCTGGCACGAAGGCGAACGCCGCATCGATATCGCGTTCCATGCGCGGCAGCGTGTCGATGTCCTCGGCCGCCTTCTTGAAGCGTTCGTATTCCTGCAAGCGCCGCACCAGCTCCGCGCGCGGATCTTCTTCCGTGCCTTCCTCGGCCGGCGGCCGCGGCAACAACAGGCGCGACTTGATCTCGGCCAGGATCGCGGCCATCACCAGATATTCGGCCGCGAGTTCCAGCCGCAGTTCGCGCATCACCTCGATGTATTCCATGTACTGCCGCGTGATCTCGGCGACCGGGATGTCGAGGATGTCCAGATTCTGCCGGCGGATCAGGTACAGCAGCAGATCCAGCGGGCCTTCGAACGCCTCGAGGATCACCTCGAGCGCGTCGGGCGGGATGTACAGGTCCTGCGGCATCTGCAACACCGGTTCGCCGCGCACCACCGCCAGCGGCATTTCCTGCTGCTGCGGGGTGTGCATCGACAAGTCGATGCCTTCCGCTTCCGGCGTGATGCCGGCCTGCGCTGATTCGGTGCTCATCCGGCACTCAATGTTGGCAATCGGATCGATTGCATCTGTCACCGCGGTCGCTCGACCGCTCGTTGATCATCGTGATCGGTGAGAACACAACGGAGGCCTTAGTGGCCTGCCGTCGATCGGGGGATCGCGATCACAAAGCGCGGCAACCGCGGCTGCTTTGAGCTGGCGATCACGGGCGCTCGCGAGCGGGTGCCCTCAACGTTCCGAAATGTCGGGCCGCGCGAGCGGCAGACTGGAGCGTACGGTGTCGCGGTACATCTCCACCCCGGTCACGCGACACCGCTAGAGTACGGGGCTGCGGCTCGCAAGTCCAGTGGTTCGGCACCGGCGGACTGCGCTCCCGCCGTAGAAAATCGGTGGCCCGCGATTTGCAAACGGGAGAGCAGGGGAACACCGCAGACGGTGATCGTGTGGAAACGCAAATGATGGCGAGCGACGAGAACGGCGAAGACCGGCTGGACGAGGCCGGCAGGTTCCGACACGCGCGCATGAAAAGACAGACCGCCGTACTGATGAGCCGGCGGGGCGACGTCTGGGCGACCGAGCTGGACGACATCTCGGCAACGGGCGCCTTGCTTGCGCGCCCCGACAACTGGGATGGCGCTCCCGGAGATCTGTGGGTGCTGGACATGCTGTTCCACGACAATCTCAACATCCATCTCGAAGCGCGCATCGCACGCGTGTCGCGCGACCGCATCGGTTTCGAGTTCGCGCGCATCCCCGAGGACAAGCAGGCGCCTTTGTGGAACCTGCTGGGCGGTTACGCCGACACGCTGGAACCCTGGAGCGATCTGCAGGATTGAAGCGGCGCTCCGCCGAAGCGGAAGCCTCGGCGAAGCGCGTGGCGCTCAATCAACGGCCGTCGTTCTGATGATCGTGTTTCGGGGGCGGCTTGCCGTTGGGCTCGTGCGCCGGCGGCGCATGGTTCTGTTGCGGCATCGCGTAGGGCTTCGGTTGTTGATGCTGCGGCATCTGTGGCGGGGCCGACTGCCGCCCGTAACTCGTGTGTGACGGCGCGGATCCGTTGCGCGGCGGCGTCATCTCGTTGTGCGGAGGCGAAGCCCGGTCGTGTGACGACATCGTCGCGTTTGCATGCGGCGCATGCACGAACTCGTCAGAGTGTTCGTTCATGGGCGTCCCGTGAGAGGACGTCGTTCGGGACATGCGTGATGTCGCTTCCGTGCTGCCATGCGGTGCGTGCACGAAGCCATCCGACTGCCTCTTCGTGGGCGCCGCGTGTGAAGACGCGTTGGATGCGGCGTGTGGGATCGCCTTAGCGGTCGCCTGCGGTGCATGCATGAAACCATCGGACGGCCGCGCCTTCGATGGTGTGGCGTGCGGAGCCGTGGCCTTCGCTGCGTGCGACGAGACCAGGGTTCCGTTGCGGGCCGAATGCGCCGAAGCGAAATTGCCCGGACGCGCCGTGGCGACGACTTCCGGCCGGCCGTGGTTTACCGAGAAACGTTGCGCCGGCGTGGTCTTGGCCACGTCGCGCTGCCGCAGTTGCAGTGGCGTGGGGTCGAAATGGCGCTCCTTCGCCGCGGCAAGCTGCGCCGGGGTCGCGCGTGCGGTCACGCCGCCACGGCCGCCGTTGTAGCTGACGCGGGTCACGGCGGCATTGTGGTAGTTGTTGACGACCGTCCTGTCCACATAAACGTTGTGGATGTTGGTCACGTTGATGTTGTTGACCGCGCGGTTGTAGTAGAAGTCGTGGCCGCGCCAGTGGCCGCCGACATAGCCGACACCGAAATAGCCATAGCCATAGTCGATGCCGCCGTAGAAACCGACGCGCGGACCCCAGTAACCGGCATGCCAGCGATAGTAGCCAGCATCCCAGCCCCACCAGCCGGGCGTCCACAGCACGCCGACCTGAGGCGGCAGCACCCAGGCGCCCGGCACCCAGTAATAACCGTAAGCCGGATCCCACGCCCAGTATCCGGGCGTCCAGATGTAGCCCGGACCGGGTGCGATCGGTTGCTCGTAAACCGGCAGCGGCGGCGGCGCGACGCCGACAGATATGCCGATGCTGACGAATGCGGCGGCGGGCAATGGTGCCGCCAGCATCGGCGCGCTCAGCAGGCCGGCCAGTATTGCGCTTTTGAAAAGAGTGGGGCGGATCATCGGCTTTCTCCAGAGCGAACCCATGCGCATGGTGTACCCGTCCTTCGAAACGCAGCATGACGGAAAACCCCCGGAGCGACGCGCGCTCAGCGGCGGTTCAACCGGCGGGCCGCATCAGCGGATGCGCTGATACCCTGCTCCCAAAGCCATGGTGATGCGAACGATGAAGCTTAAGGCTGCGTTTCTTTCGCTGCTGTTCGGGGCTCTGCACTTCTTTTGCGTCGTACGCATCATTTCTGCCGAACTCGATTGCAAAGCGCATTGCGGAATTTTGCTGAAGGCGCTTGATCGAGTGTTGACCTTTCCGACGACCCACCTGGTTCGGGTGTACCGAGAAATCTTCCACGTTCATGGCAGTTCCGTGCAGGGGCTGGTGATTGCGGTTTGGGTCAACTCCCTCATTTGGGCCATTGCAATGTGGATCACGTTGGTGTGGTTCTCGACGAGGCACCGAAACCCAAAGAGTCGCGCGCCGGCTTAATACGGCGTTCCATCCTTGTGCGTGTATCCGGCTTCACGGCTGGGGCCGATGTGCATGTCGATGTCGGAATAGCCGCAGGCATCTTCGTCCGGCTTGCGCGTTCCGACTTCCAGGCAACGCGCAACCTCAGCCGAGCGATTGATCAGGTGATGACCGTTGCCGTCGTTTTTCGGAAAGGCCGCGCAATCGCCTGAGCGCAGAACGGTTTCGCCGCTGTCGTCGACCAGCACCACCTCACCCGACAATACCCAAACGAATTCGTCTTCCGCCGAGTGCCAATGCCGCTGGCTGGACCACGCGCCCGGCGGCAGTTCGAGCAGATTCACGCCGAAGTCGGTCAGACCGCCGGCATCCCCCAGCCTGCGCCGCACGCGTGCAGCGCAAGGCTGATCGAACGGTGCCGGATATGACGAGCCCGTGCGGCGCTCGATGGATTCGATATCAATTTTTGGCACGCGCCTTCTCCGCATCGCGCAATTCGCGCCGCAATATCTTGCCGACATTGCTCTTGGGCAGCGAGTCGCGGAACTCGATGTATTTGGGCCGCTTGTAACCCGTCAGCTCGTCGTGGCAGTACTGCTTCAGCGCTTCGACTGTCAGTGCGGGATCCTTCTTCACCACGAACAGTTTCACCACTTCACCCGAATGCTCGTCCGGCACGCCGATCGCGGCGACTTCCAGCACGCCCGGATGGCGAGCCACCACGTCTTCGATCTCGTTGGGATACACGTTGAAGCCGGAGACCAGGATCATGTCCTTCTTGCGATCCACGATGTAGAGGAAACCACGCTCGTCCATGCGCGCGATGTCACCGGTGCGCAACCAGCCGCCCGCGTCCAGTACCTTGGCGGTTTCGTCGGGACGGTTCCAGTAACCTTTCATCACCTGCGGACCGCGCACGCACAATTCGCCCGGCTGGCCGGCAGCTACGGGATCGCCAGCGTCGTTGATCAATTTCACTTCAGTGGAAGGCAAGGGCAATCCGATCGCGCCGTTGTAATCCTTCAGATCCGGCGGGTTGATGCAGACACCGGGCGAGGTTTCGGTGAGGCCATACGCTTCCAGCAACGTGCAGCCGGTGACATGCTTCCATTTCTCGGCGACCGCGCGCTGCACGGCCATGCCGCCGCCCAGCGAGATCCGCAGATGCGAGAAATTCAGTTGTTCGAAGCCCGGCGTATGCAGTAATCCGTTGAACAGCGTATTGACACCGGGCAGGATCGAGAACGGCACCGACTTCAAGGTCTTGACGAAGCCGCGCATGTCGCGCGGATTGGTGATCAACACGCTGTTCGCGCCCAGCCGCATGAAGACCAATACGCACGCCGTCAGCGCGAAGATGTGGTACATCGGCAGCGCCGCGATCGCGACTTCCTTACCCGCTTGCAGCGATCCGCCGATCCAGGCGTGTACCTGCAACATATTGGCGACCATGTTGCCGTGCGTGAGCATCGCGCCCTTGGCGACACCCGTGGTGCCGCCGGTGTACTGCAGGAACGCGATATCGTCATGGCCGAGCATCACGCGCGGCGCATTGCCGCGCGCGCCGACCTTCAGCGCATCGCGAAACGGAACGTGTCCCGGAATGGACCAGCGCGGCACCATTTTCCTCACGTGCCGCACCGCGAAACTCATCAGCGGTCCTTTCGGAAAACCGAGCAGGTCGCCGATCGATGTCACCAGCACGTGCTCGACCGGCGTTTCGTGCAGCACGCTCGCCAGCGTGGCTGCGAAATTTTCCAGCACCACGATCGCCTTCGCGCCCGAATCGCGCAACTGGTGCTCCAGTTCGCGCGCGGTGTAGAGCGGATTGACGTTGACCACGGTGCAACCGGCACGCAACGCACCGAACAGCGCGACCGGATACTGCAGCAGGTTCGGCAGCATGATCGCGACACGGTCGCCTTTGCCCAACTGCCATTCGTTCGCGAGAAACGCAGCGAAATTCGCGCTGAGCCGGTCGAGTTGCCCGTAATCGAGCTTGGCCCCGAAACTGGAAAATGCCGCGTTCGCCGCATACCGTGTGCAGGCTTCCTCGAAAGTCGACACGACGGAAGCGTAGGCATTGACGTCGATTTCAGCCGGCACACCCGGCGGGTACTGTGCCAGCCACGGGCGTCCACTGCTGTTGCCCATCGTTTGCCCCGAGCGCGGGTCGGCCGTCGTGTTCATCGGGCCGATTGGAGCATGTGCGAGAAAAATGGCAAGCTGCATTGCAGCGAGAAGAGGGAAACGACGCAGGACTTCCATGCTCGACACACGCCGCGCTTTTGCCGCATTGGTTTTCTCCGCGTGCATCGCGCTCGGCGCATGCCACCGTACGCCGGACGAACAGCAGGTGCGCGAGGCGATCGCATCCGCCGTCACCGCCGTGCGCAACAACGATGCGGACGGCGTGCTGGCATTCGTCAGCGACGACTTCGTCGGCAACGACGGCGAACTGGATCGCCAGGGCCTGAAGCAGATGCTCGTGCTGCGCGCGTTCCGCAAGGACAGCACCGGCGTGCTGGTCGGGCCGGTTTCGATCGAGCGGCAGGGTGACCGGCTGATCGCCAGTTTTACCTTGACGCTCACCGGCGGCAAGCCCGACAGCCTCTTGCCCGATCAGGCGGACGTGTACGAGATGCGCAGCGCCTGGCGAAAGGCTTCGGGCAGGTGGCGTTGCTACAGCGCGAGCTGGTCGAGCGCTACGCGCTGAATACGAACTTCCCGCTTATGCGGTGCCGGCCAGATCGCGCAACACGTATTGCAGGATGCCGCCGTGCCGGTAGAACTCACGCTCTTTGGGCGTCAGCAGCATCACGTGCACCTTGAAGGCCTTCTCGCCGCCGTTCGCGTCACGCGCGATGACCTGCGCGGTGCGCGCGTTGCCGCCGTCCAGTCCGGTGATGGAAAACGTTTCTTTGCCGTTGAGGCCCAGCGTCTGAGCGTTCTCGCCTTCCATGAACATCAGCGGCAATACGCCCATGCCGACCAGATTGGAGCGGTGGATGCGCTCGAAACTCTCGGCGATCACGGCTTTCACGCCCAGCAGCAGCGTACCCTTGGCCGCCCAGTCGCGTGATGAGCCGGTGCCGTATTCCTTGCCGGCGATCACTACCAGCGGCGTGTTCTCGCTTTTGTATTTCATCGCCGCGTCGTAGATCGCCATTTGTTCGCCGGTCGGTACGTGCAGTGTGTAACCGCCTTCCACGCCATCCAGCATTTTGTTTTTGATGCGGATGTTGGCGAAGGTGCCGCGCACCATCACGTCGTCGTTGCCGCGTCGCGAACCGTAGGAATTGAAATCCTTCGGCTCCACGCCGCGCGCCATCAGATATTTGCCGGCCGGCGAATCCTTCTTGATGGAACCCGCGGGGGAGATGTGGTCGGTGGTAATCGAATCGCCGAACAGCGCGAGGCAGCGCGCGTTTGAAATATCCGAAGTCGGCTGCGGCTCGCGCGTCATGCCTTCGAAGTAGGGCGGATTCTTGATGTAGGTGGATGATTCGTCCCACGCGTACTGATCGCCTTCCGGCGCCTGCACGGTGTTCCAGCGCGCATCGCCCTTGAACACGTCGGCGTAGCTCTGCTTGAACATCTGCGCGTCCACCGCTTTGGCAATCAGGTCACCGATGTCCTTGTTGCTCGGCCAGATGTCCTTCAGATAGACGTCTTTACCGCCATCTCCCTTGCCGATCGGATCTTTCGCCAGATCGATGTCCAGCGTGCCGGCCAGCGCATAGGCGACCACCAGCGGCGGCGAGGCGAGGTAATTCATCTTGACGTCTGGATGGATGCGGCCTTCGAAGTTGCGGTTGCCGGACAGCACCGCGGCGGCAGCCAGATCGCGATCGTTGATCGCCTTGCTGATCGGCTCGGCCAGCGGACCCGAATTGCCGATGCAGGTGGTGCAGCCGTAGCCGACCAGGTAGAAGCCAAGCTTCTCGAGATCATCCAGCAGATCGGCTTTCTTCAAATAATCTGTGACGACCTGCGAACCGGGCGCGAGAGAGGTCTTGACCCACGGTTTGGCCTTCAGCCCTTTCGCAACCGCGTTGCGCGCCAGCAAGCCGGCGCCCAGCATCACCGCGGGATTGGAGGTGTTGGTGCACGACGTGATCGCAGCGATCACCACCGCGCCGTCCTTCAGATCGAAACGCGCATTGCCGTATTCGATCGGCGGATTTTCCGCCACGCTTTCGTCGCGTCCCACCGCGGTGCTGCCGCCTTCATTGAGGAAACGCTCGATGCCGCCGTTCTTCTGTTTGCGGTTCGCGGTGAGCGCGGCGACGTTCTCGCGGTAGTTGTTCTGCATCTCCGACAACAGCACGCGATCCTGCGGACGCTTGGGTCCGGCCATCGATGGTTTGACGTCGGCGAGATCCAGTTCCAGCACCGCGCTGTATTCGGGATGTTTCTGCCCGGGCTCATGCCACATGCCTTGATGCCTGGCATAGGCTTCGATCAAAGCGATCTGCTCATCGCTGCGGCCGGTGAGCTTCAGATAATCCAGCACTTCCTTGTCTACGGGGAAGATGCCGCAGGTGGCGCCATATTCCGGCGCCATGTTGCCGATGGTGGCGCGATCGGCCAGCGGCAGGTGCTGCAAACCATCCCCGAAGAATTCCACGAACTTGCCGACCACGCCCAGCTTGCGCAGCATCTGCGTCACGGTGAGCACGAGGTCGGTCGCGGTGGCGCCTTCCGGCAATTTGCCGGAGAGTTTGAAACCGACCACCTGAGGGATCAGCATCGATGAAGGCTGCCCCAGCATCGCCGCTTCCGCCTCGATCCCGCCCACGCCCCAGCCCAGCACGCCGAGGCCGTTGACCATCGTGGTGTGCGAATCGGTACCGAGCACGGTGTCCGGATAGGCCCAAAGCTCGCCGCCGCACTGCACGGCCATCACCACGCGCGAAAGGTATTCGAGGTTGACCTGATGCACGATGCCGGTGCGCGGCGGTACCACCGCGAAATTGTCGAGTGCCTTTTGGCCCCAGCGCAGGAAGGCATAACGCTCGCGGTTGCGTTCGAATTCGATGCGCGCATTTTCTTCCAAAGCATCGGGTTCACCGTAAACGTCCACTTGCACCGAGTGGTCGATCACGAGTTCCGCCGGAGAGAGCGGATTGATCTTCTTCGGATCGCCGCCCAGCGCGACCATCGCGTCGCGCATCGCGGCGAGATCGACCACACAGGGCACGCCGGTGAAGTCCTGCAAGACCACGCGCGCCGGCAGGAAGGAGATTTCCGTATCCGATTCGGCTTTCGCGTTCCACTTCGCGACGGCTTCGATCTGTGTGGCCGTCACTTCGCTGCCGTCTTCGTGGCGCAGCAGGTTTTCCAGCAGCACCTTGATCGAGTAGGGCAGGCGGGCGAGATCGAATTGCTCGCCGAGCTTCGCAAGACTGGCGATGCGGTAATCCTTTCCATTGACCTTTAGGGTGTCGCGAACGCCGAAGGTGTCTTTCACGCGGTTTCTCCTGGTGTGACGCAGACCGCGTGCATCGCGACCGGCGTGGACAGCCCGCAATTATCGCGCAAATGCCCAGCCTCAGCGAATCGCAAATGTTTGCAGGCTGACTGTGATGCGCTTCAAGGCACAGCGATGGCGTTTCTCTCGCTCACTCGCTACATTGAATGCCCATGTCCGCCCTCGCGCCTTTCTTCCGTCGCCGCTATGAGCAGTGGAAGATCGAGAGCCTCACCGAGAGCGATTTCCGTCCCAGCATCTCGATCCTGAAGCTGTCCTTCGTGGCGGTGTTCATCGGCGCGGCCGCGGCGGTGGTGGCGTGGCTGCTGTATCGCGCGATCGGTCTGGTGACGCACATCGCCTTCGCCGGACAATGGTCGTTCGCGTTCGCATCCCCGGCGTCGCTACACCCGCCGTGGTGGGCAATTCTTGCGGCGCCGATCGTCGGCGGATTGATCATCGGCCTGATGGCGCGCTACGGCACCGACCGCATCCGCGGCCACGGTATTCCGGAAGCGCTGGAAGCGATCCTGTTCCGCCAGAGCAAGATGATGGCGAAGGTCGCGATCCTGAAACCGATCTCGGCGGCGATCGCAATCGGCACCGGCGGCCCGTTCGGTGCGGAAGGCCCGATCATCATGACCGGCGGCGCGGTCGGTTCGCTGATCGGGCAGGCGTTCTATCTGACTTCGATGGAACGGCGCGTGCTGCTGGTCGCAGGCGCCTGCGCAGGCATGGCGGCAACCTTCGCCACGCCGATCGCGGCGACGCTGGTCGCGGTGGAGTTGTTGCTGTTCGAGTGGCGGCCGCGCAGCACGATTCCCGTCGCGGTCGCGTGCTTCGTTGCCGATGCGTTGAGGCCCTATCTGATCGGCCCCGGTCCGTTGTTCCCCTTGCATGTGCAATTCCACATCCATCCGCTGATCCTGGCGTTGGCGCTGGTGTGCGGCCTGTTCGCCGGCGTGTTCGCCACGCTGATCACTTCGGCCGTCTATTTCGTCGAGGACAGTTTCCACAAGCTGCCGATCCACTGGATGTGGTGGCCGGCGCTGGGCGCGATCGCGGTGGTGATCGGTGGCCTGATCGAACCGCAGGCGCTGGGTGTGGGTTACGACGTGATCGATCAGTTGCTGACCGGAAAGCTGATCGGTCTCGCGATCCTGGTCTTCATGGTCGTGAAATCGCTGATGTGGATCCTCTATCTCGGCTCCGGCACCTCGGGCGGAGTGCTGGCGCCGCTGTTGGCGCTGGGCGCGGGACTGGGCGGGCTGGAAGCGATGATCTTTCCCGGCAACGATCCGCTGCTGTGGCCGCTGCTGGGCATGTGCGCGATCCTCGCCGGGATGATGCGCATGCCGTTCACCGCGATCCTGTTCGCGCTGGAGCTGACGCGCAACGCCAGTGCCTTGCCGGCGCTGCTGGTGGCGTGCATATCGGCGTACTGCGTCAGCGTGTTCCTGATGAAGCGTTCGATCCTCACCGAGAAAGTCGCACGGCGCGGTTTCCAGATCTTCCGCGAATACTCGGTCAACCGGCTGGAGCTGACGCCGGTGAAAGAGGTGATGAGT
>DATFCO010000289.1:0-3587 GCA_035253005.1 Rhodanobacteraceae bacterium | reverse complement strand
ACGATGTGGGCGCGGCGCGGCGGCGGCGCATTCCTCGACGGCAAACCGGTGCGCGTCGCGGACACACGTGGGTTGAAGGATGCCGTGCTCTCGCTGGGCAACATCAAATCACTGACCGCCGACGCGCAACGCTGGAACGCGTTCGGCGCACTGATCCGTGAAGTCAATCGCGTGCGCGGCTACGGCGATTTCGCGCATTACCACTTCCTCGCGCGGGGCGCGCTGGACATCGTGATCGAATCCGATGTCAACATCCTCGACGTCGCCGCACTCGCGGTGATCGTGCGCGCGGCCGGCGGCGTGTTCACCGATCTTGATGGAGCAGAGCTGACGCTGGAGACCACCGGCGTGGTGGCCGCCGCGACGGAGGAACTCCATTCGCAAGTACGTGAGCGATTGACGACAAGGTGAACCGCGGTCGACATGTCGATCCGCGCGTGCGCCGTTCGTCATATCCATGCACAGCGCATTTGACCGGAGCCTCTCATGATCCCCACCATTACCGCCTTCGAACGATCGCCCGACCGCGGCCAGGGACTGGCGCGCGACATGCGCGTCCGCTGGGCACTCGAAGAAGTGGGCCAGCCTTACGAGGTTCGCCTGCTTTCGTTCACGGCGATGAAAGAGCCCGCGCATCTGGCGCTGCATCCCTTCGGCCAGATTCCGACCTACGAGGAAGGCGATCTCGTTCTGTTCGAAACCGGAGCGATCGTGTTGCACATCGCCGAGCGCCACGCCGGCTTGCTGCCGGTCGATGCCGATGCGCGGGCGCGCGCGATCGCGTGGATGTTCGCGGCGGTGAATACGGTGGAACCGCCGATCCTCGAACTCGTCACCGCCAAATTCCAGGAAGGCGACAAACCTTGGACCGCGGAGCGCATGCCGCTGATCCAGGATCGCATTCGCAACCGGCTGCGCCAGCTTTCGAATCGTCTGGCTGATGCCGATTGGCTGGACGGCGCGTTCAGCGCGGGCGACCTGATGATGGTGCACGCGCTGCTGCGGCTGAGGCCGTCGGGCATGCTCGATGAATTTCCGAACCTCGCCGCCTATGTCGCTCGCGGCGAGGCGCGGCCCGCCTACCGGCGCGCATTCGCCGCCCAGTTGGCGGTTTGCACCGGCAACGACTGATTCACAGAACTCGCGTGTCGTCGCGCTAGACTTGAGGAAGACGGGGTCGCGTTCGATTGCCTGTACGCGGCCTATCCGGAATCCGAAAGCGATGGTTCGGGAACGGGGACATGATCACGCCCGACGTTTCGCTGCGCCAAGCCACCCGCGTCTGGGCGAAGGTGGGCCTGCTGAGTTTCGGCGGGCCGGCGGGCCAGATCGCGGTGATGCATCGCGAGCTGGTGGAGAAACGCCGCTGGATCAGCGACGCGCGTTTCCTTCATGCATTGAATTACTGCATGTTGCTGCCCGGTCCCGAAGCGGCGCAACTCGCCATCTACATCGGCTGGATGTTGCATCGGACCTTGGGCGGATTGATCGCGGGCGTCCTGTTCGTGCTGCCCGGATTCGTCACCATCCTGGCGCTCAGTATCGTCTATGCGCTTTACGGACAGGTGTCGTGGATCGTGGCGGTCTTCTTCGGACTGAAGGCCGCAGTGCTCGCGGTGGTGATCGAAGCCGTGCTGCGCATCGGCCGCAAGGCGATCAAGAACCGGATCATGCTCGCGATCGCGGTGCTCGCTTTCGTCGCCATCTTTTTCTTCCGCGTGCCGTTCCCGCTGATCGTGCTGGGCGCCGGCCTGATCGGTTTGCTGGGCCGATGGTGGATGCCGCAGGGTTTTCCCGCACCGGGTTCGGCTGCGGCGGATGCTTCATCGGATTACCTGATCGATCGCCTGCTGGGACGCGGCGAACTGCGGCATACCCGGCCTTCGACCGCGCGCGCACTTCGAGTGGTGGTGATCTGGCTTGGGATATGGTGGATACCGGTGCTGGCAATCATCGCGACGTTCGGCGCGCACAGCGTACTGGCACGCGAGGGCATCTTTTTCAGCCAGGCAGCGATGGTGACTTTCGGCGGCGCTTATGCGGTGCTGGCCTATGTCGCGCAACGAACGGTCGAAGGGTTCCACTGGGTTGCACCGGGCCAGATGCTGGATGGATTGGCGCTGGCCGAAACCACGCCCGGACCTTTGATCATGGTGGTGCAGTTCGTGGCCTTCCTCGGTGCTTACTTCCATCAGGGCGGCCTGTCGCCGCTGACGGCCGGTGTGATCGGCTCGATCCTCACCACGTGGGTCACGTTCGCGCCATGTTTCCTGTGGATCTTCCTGGGCGCGCCTTACGTCGAAGCACTACGCAGCAATCGCGCGTTGCACGCCGCGCTCTCCGGCGTGACAGCCGCCGTGGTCGGTGTGGTGCTGAACCTGTCGGTCTGGTTCGCGCTGCATACCCTGTTCGACAAGACGCAGGCGGTGCGCTACGGCTGGCTGGCTTTCGACCGGCCGCAATGGCAGACGATCCATCCGGCCGCCGCATTGCTGGTGATCGCCGCGCTGCTGGCGATGTTGCGCTTTCGGATCGGAATGGGCTGGACCTTGCTCGGCAGTGCGCTGGCGGGCGCCGCGAGCCTCGCATTGCGTGTGGCGTGAGGATTCGCGTCGCTCGATTGCGGCTCACTCGTGTCCATGCTGATGATGGATATCGGGATAGTGCGGATGGCTGTGTGTCAGCGGCGCGTGCACGTGCGGATGCGTGTGCGGTTCGCTGCCATCCCAGTCGAAATCGTGCACGTGCTGGTGATGCTCGTCGTGCACATGCCGGTGCGCGTGCGAGATGGCCTCGTGCGTATGCAGGTGTTCGTGCCGTTCGGTCAGATGCAACCACACACCTGACGCCATCAAACCCGCGGCCAGCCAGAAAATCCACGAAGCGTGTTCGCCGAATGCCGCAATGGCAATCGCAGCGCCGATGAAAGGCGCAGTGGAGAAATACGCGCCGGTGCGCGCCGAACCCAATCCACGCAGCGCGAGCACGAACAGCACCAGACTGATGCCGTAGCCCAGCAGACCGACGCTCATGGCTTCGGCGATAACTGTCGCTGAAGGAAATCGCGTGCGCAGCAGCAACGCCAAACCCGTGTTGACGACGCCCGCGACCAGACCCTTCAGTCCGGCGATGAACAATGCATCCGAAGCCGACACCTTGCGCGTGAAGTTGTTGTCCAGCGCCCAACACAAGCAGGCTGCGACGATCAGCAGTGCGCCCCAACCCACATGCGTACTTTGCGGCGAACCGGGCAAGGCCAGCAGCACCGCGCCGGCGACGATCAACGCCATGCCCAGCATCACGCGTCGATCGGTGTTCTCGCGGAAAACGATCCACGCCAGCAGCGCGGTCAAAACCGCTTCCAGATTCAACAAAAGCGAAGCGGTGGCCGCGGGCGTGTGCGTCAAGCCCAGCATCAGCGCCAACGGACCCAACACGCCGCCGAATCCGATCGCCAGCAGCAACCAAAACCATTCGCTCCGGCTCAGAACCGGCGTGCGCCAGCCCCGATCGCGCAGCAGACGGATCGCTCCCAAGCCGGCACCGCTGCCGAGATACAACAGGCCTGCCAACAGAACCGGCGACGC
>DATFCO010000288.1:0-7364 GCA_035253005.1 Rhodanobacteraceae bacterium | reverse complement strand
TGGTCGCGAGATCGTGGATGTCGTAGCCGCGATAGTGCAGGTCGTTGCCGCTGCGTCCGACCGTGCACAACGCGGTATTGCCGGCCGCGACGCCTGACAGCGCCACGGATTTCTTGGCCTTGGGGAAAACCTGCGCAGCATTTTCGTTCATCTCGATCTCCGTTCGCTCGATCTGCTTCTCGCAGATCGGCAACTCAATTGAAGAAAATGTCCCTCCGCGGCAGCTTCGGACATTGCTCGACGGAACTGGTTTGCGGCATGCCGTTCTTCGGACCGACCAGATGCGTGTCGATATGCATCCAGCACTGATTCAACGCGGAGCAATAGCACACTTCCATTCTCATGTGGCCGGTGGCTGCCGCCTTGAATCTGAAGTACGCGTCGGCCCGATCGAACTTGATGATCGGCACGCGCTCGCCCGGGCTGAACACGCCGGGATTCAACGAAACCTTGTAGGCCTCGCGCGGCTTGGCTATTCCCAACGCGTCCAGAACGTGATCCCAATCCGGCTGCGGTTTGCCGTCCACGAAGATTTGCGCTTCGCGCACGATCGCCGGCCCGACCCCCTTGTTGAAAACGACCACCGATGCGCTCGCATCGTCATTGCCCGCGATCAGAAACGGCCACACCTGCGCGCGCACCTGCTCGGCCTGGATGTTGGCGGTCAGGCGCTGGACGTATGCGGTGTAACCCGCAACGACCAGCGACAGCAACCCGATCAGCGCGGCGATGATCGCGGCCAGCGCATCCCACTCGACCCTGTGACCGCGGCGCGCGGGCTTGCCATGATTCGCGTTCTCGGATGTATCGGACATGTTAGGGTCGCGACTCAATCGTGGAACTGTTCCGATTCCGGCGATGCGAGGCAGCGGCGCACCGATTGCCTGCTGAAGACCAACAACCGCGTCGTCCAGCATTCGCCCAACGTCGAGCAATAGCAGGTCACGGCCTCGAAGTTCACGCGCTGCGCCGCAGCCATGAAAGCGCGGTAGTCCGCCTCGTCGTTGAATTTGATCCAATCGAGTTTCTCGCCGGGGGACAGAACATTGCCGGCCAAGGTGCTTTGGTAGTAATGCAGCGTGGGAAATCCCATCGTCCGCAACACAGCCTTCCAGTCGCTTTGCGGTTTTCCATCGACTGTCACCCGCACATCGCGGACAATCGCCGGACCGACACCCTTGTTGATCCACAACAGTTCTCGATCGCCGCTGCTGTTGCCGCCGATCAGATACGGCCACACCTGCGCGCTGACCTGCTGGCGCTGGATATACGCGGTGTAACCGGCGACCACGAGCGCGAGCAACCCGACCAGCGAGGCGACGATCGCCGCGACCGCATCCCAGCGGATCATCCGCCCTTGCGCGATGGACGATAAGCCATCGGAACCCGGTGCAGGCGCAGGCATCGGCTCAACCTTTCCGTTCGCCCGCGAACAGCGCATCCAGCTTGCGCTCGTAATCGTGGTAGCCGATGCGTTCGTACAATTCCTCGCGCGTCTGCATCGTTTCGATCACGTTCTTCTGCGTGCCTTCGCGGCGGATGGTTTCGTAGACCTTCTCCGCGGCCTTGTTCATCGCGCGGAACGCGGACAGCGGGTACAGCACGATCGCCACGCCTGCGCTGCGCAATTCCTCCACGGTGAACAGCGGCGTCTTGCCGAATTCGGTGATGTTGGCCAGCACCGGCGCCTTCACCGCATCCACGAATCTCTTGAATGTCGCGAGATCGTTCGCGGCCTCGGCAAAGATGCCGTCCGCGCCGGCCTCGACGCACTTCACTGCACGCTCGATCGCGGCATCCACGCCTTCGGTCGCGATCGCGTCGGTACGCGCGATCAAAAAGAATTCCGGATCGGTTTTCGCATCCGCCGCGGCTTTGACGCGATCGGCCATTTCCTGCGCCGACACGATCTCCTTACCGGGACGATGCCCGCAGCGCTTGGCACCGACCTGATCCTCGATGTGGCACGCCGCCGCGCCTGCCTTGATCAGCGATTTCACGGTGCGCGCGATGTTGAACGCGCTCGGTCCGAAACCGGTGTCGATGTCCACCAGCAACGGCAGATCGCAGACATCGGTGATGCGGCGCACGTCGATTAGCACGTCATCCAGCGTATTGATGCCGAGATCGGGCAATCCGAGCGAGCCTGCGGCGACACCACCGCCCGACAGATAGAGCGCGCGATAACCCGCACGCTTCGCAAGCAGCGCGTGATTGGCATTGATCGCGCCGATCACCTGCAGCGGCTTCTCGGCCGCGAGCGCGGCGCGGAACCGTGCGCCGGCCGAAGCGGGATGCGATTCGCTCATGCTGTCCTCGGCAAAACGGCGATTTTAGCCGATCCGTCGCCGCTTCAGTGCGCGTTTCCGAGGAGCGCCTGAAAACGCGGATCGCCGCGCAGCGGGTTCCAGAACGGATCCTGCCGCAGCAGCGCAGGCGTAATCGCCGTGCCGTACCACGGACTCGCATACGGCGTTTGCAGCAACTGGCGCAGATCGTCGATCGCGCGCGCATGGTCGCCGGCGAGCGTCTCGATCCGCGCGCGTTGTTCCTGCCATGCCGGACCTATCGTTGCATCCAGCGTGGCGGGTTCGCGCTGCATCGCGCGATCGGCGAGCGACATGGCTTGTGCTTTGTCGCCGAGCGCGGCGCGCGCCAGACCCAAGTCCGCGAGCAGCGCCGGCTCGTCGGGCGCGGTTTTCAGCATATCCTGCAACCTGGATTGCGCAGTCTGCCAATCGGTGTGTGCGGCGGCGACGTCACCGCTCGCCTGCTCTGCGAACGCGAGCAGCACGTAGTAGTCGCCCAGATCGCTGGCGGATGATTGCTGCGATTGCGCCAGCGCCGACTGCAAGGCACGGATCGCACGCGCGTAATCGTGCTCGTAGATCCACTGCATCACCTGCGTCTTGAACACCTGCGAATCGCCGGGCGCGGGTTGCAGCGGCGCGAGCAATGCCCGCGCATGATCGAGTTCTCCCTGCGCCTGCATCACCGACGCCTTGCAGGCGATCAGCGCCGCGTCGTCCGGCGCGATGGCGAGCGCATGGCGCACGATTGCCAGCGCATCGGGAAATTCGCGCCGCATCGCGTGCAATCGCACGTGCAGCAGCAGCAGACGCGTGTTGCGCGGATCGGTCACGGACGCGCGGTCGATGTGATCGATCGCCATGCTCCAGCGGCCCTGCCGCGCTTCGACATCCGCGAACGCCGCCAGCACCTCGCCGCTGTTGGGCAGGACCTGCTGCGCGCGCATCAACGCCGCCGTCGCCGCGGGATAATTCCTCTCGACCTCGTACAAATAAATCCCGCGCGCCAGCCATGCGTCGCCGCTGTCGGGCGCGAGTTTCAGCGCGGTGTCGGACGCGCGCTTCGCCGCGTCGGCGAGCGATGGACTGCGGTCGTAATGCAATTGATAGATACGGCTGTCGGTCTGCGCCAGTCGCGCCCAAGCCAGCGCAAAATCCGGATCGCGCTGCACAGCTTCGGCAAAGTACCCGGCCGCCTGCCGGTACTGATCCGCGCTACCGCCGGCCGACAAGCCTGACGCCACTCCGCGCAGGTATGCATCATAGGCTTCCGCATTCTGCGTCGGTTTCGCACTGAGCGTCTGCTGCTCGCGCTCCGTCAGCGCGGCGTGCAACGCCTGCGCGATCTGCTGAGCCACTTCGCCTTCCACACCGAAGACATTGTCCAGCTTGCGCGTATACGCCTGCGCCCAGAGATGCTGATCATTGCGCGTATCGATCAACTGCACGTTGATCAACACCTCGTCGCCCGCTTTCTGCACGCTGCCTTCCAGGATATTGGCCACCGCCAGTTGCCGGCCGACCGTCCTGAGGTTGTCCGGATGGCTTTCGTATTTTGCGGTGGACGTGCGCGAAATCACCTTCAGGTCGCCGATGTCGGCGAGCTTGGTCAGGATCATGTCCTGCATGCCTTCGGCGAAATAACGGTTGCCTTGATCCGCACTCAGATTCTCGAACGGCAGCACAGCGATCGACTTCGGTTCGATCGGCACCGGCCCCGCCATCGTCATCGGCAGCGTTTCGTCGATGCTCGCGGCATGTGCCGGCATCGTCGTGGAAACGCGCCGCACAGTGGTATTCGCCGCCGCAGGCGCGCGATGCCAGCTCCAATAGATCGCGCCGATCACGACAGCGATCGCGATACCGATCGCCGCCACGGCGAACGTACCGCGGGGTCCGCGCCGCAACACCGCCTGGCCATCGGGCGTGGTGCGCACCACGCCGTGCGGCGTGGCATCGAATGCCCACGCCAGGACCAGCGCGACGGGGACCCCGGCCAGCACCAGCAACACCAGCAGGCGCACCGACCAGTTGGGAATGTTGAAGAACGGAAAAACCTGCGTCGCGATCTGGATCAACAGCCAGCCGACCACGGCGTACGCGACCGCCACGCGAAAAACGTGACGGCGGCGCAGTTCGCGCAGAAAAGCAGGCTTGGCCATCGATCACTCCCGGCCCCCGCCGGGAAGACTCGGCGCACGCCTCGCATCGCAATCTAGCACGCCGGCCGTGTGAAGGTGTTTGTGATCTCGCGAATGGCATGCTGTGCCGGAGCATAACGGAGCGGCACGCCATGCAAGGAACTGCGCGCAATGCCTGGACGGCGACCAAGGCGGTCATTACCGAATTTCTGCACGACAATCCGTTCCAGCTCGCCGCGGCGCTGAGCTATTACACGCTGCTTTCGATGGTGCCGCTGCTGTTGCTGCTGACCGGCGTGGCCGGGCTTGTATTCGGCGAGGAAGCGGCGCGCGGGCAACTGCTCGGCTACATCGGTTCGGTGGTGGGGCCGCAGGAAGCCGAAGTCGTGCAATCTCTGTTGACGCAGTCCGGCAACCATCAAGCCAGCGTGGTGTCGACGATCATCGGCACCGTGATCCTGGTGCTGGGCGCGATTTCCGTATTCGGCCAGTTGCAGGTTTCGCTCAACCAGATCTGGAACGTGGAAGCGGTGCCGCGGCGCAATGTGATCTGGCGCTTGCTGAGTTCGCGTCTGCTGTCGCTCGCGATCGTGCTCGCGATGGCGTTCATCCTGCTGGTGTCGATGGCGCTCAGCGCGGCGATTGCCGCGACGCAAGGTTACGTATCCCACATTTTTCCCGGAGCGGGCATTGCGTTGCGCGTGGGTTACGCACTGATCAGCTTCGCGATCGTCACCGGCGTCATCGCGATGCTGTTCAAGTATGTTCCGGACGTCATCATCGGCTGGCGCGATGTCGCCATCGGCGCGCTGATCACGGGGGTGCTGTTCACCGCCGGGAAGTACGGGCTCGGCGTGTACCTCGCACACCTGCGCTTCAGTTCGGCGGGTGCAGCAGGCTCGCTGATCCTGATCGTGGTGTGGGTCTACTACGCCTCGCTGATCCTGTTTCTCGGTGCGGAAGCCACGCAGGTTTACGCGCGCGATTTCGGCAGCGGCATCGTGCCGGATGCGCACGCGCGGAAGATCGAAGACCAGGAATGAAGGCGCGAATCACGTCCGCGCTTTCGAGGATCACGCCTTCAGCAAATCCTGGATGGCGGCACGTTCTTCGCGCAATTCCTTTTCGGTTGCTTCCAGACGCGCGCGAGCGAACTCGTTGACATCGAGCTTCAGCACGATTTCGTATTTGCCGTTTTTGCACGTCACGGGATAGCCGTAGATCACGCCCGGCGAGATGCCGTACGAACCATCGGCCGGCACGGCCATCGAAATCCAGTCGCCCTCTTCCGTGCCCAATGCCCACGAACGCATGTGATCGATCGCCGCGCTGGCGGCGCTCGCCGCGGAAGACGCGCCGCGCGCCTTGATGATCGCCGCGCCGCGTTGCTGCACGGTCGGGATGAATTCGTTCTCGTACCAGTCCTGTCCGACCAGGTCGGTCGCGCGCTGGCCTTTCACCATGGCGTGGTGGATGTCGGGATACTGCGTCGAAGAATGATTGCCCCAGATGATCATGCGCTTGACGTCGTTGACGTGCGCGTTGGTTTTCGCGGCGAGCTGCGCTTTCGCGCGGTTGTGATCCAGTCGCATCATCGCGCTGAAGCAGGACGGATCGAGATCGGGCGCGTTGCTCTGCGCGATCAGCGCGTTGGTGTTGGCCGGATTGCCGACCACGAGCACCTTCACATCGCGTTTCGCATGCGCATTCAGCGCCTTGCCCTGCGGTGCGAAGATGGCGCCGTTGGCCGAAAGCAGATCCTTGCGCTCCATGCCCGGCCCGCGCGGACGCGCGCCAACCAACAGTGCGTAATCGACGTCCTTGAACGCGACGTTCGCATCGTCCGTCGCGACCACGCCGTGCAGCAGCGGGAACGCGCAGTCGTCCAGTTCCATCACCACGCCCTGCAATGCCGACAGCGCGGGCGTGATCTCCAGCAGGTGCAGGATCACCGGCTGGTCCTTGCCCAGCATGTCGCCGGCGGCGATGCGGAACAGCAGCGCGTAGCCGATCTGGCCGGCGGCGCCGGTGACGGCGATGCGGACGGGTGCTTTCATCATTCGCTCCAGAATTTCTTGTCGAGAAAATTGCAAATCGAAACGTCATCCCGGCGAAAGCCGGGATCCAGTTTTGCTTTTCACAAAGTCACTGGATTACAAAGTCCATCCATGGACTTTGCCCTCCGGGCCAACCTTCGGTTGTTCAAATTCGTTCCAGACGAATTTGTCCCGCTTGCGCGGGAATGACGAGCTTTGAATTCCTTGCGGCTGGTCACGCGCCTGCGGCGCTGACCCGCTCTACTTCGACTTCCACCAATTCCGCGAAGAATTCCTTGAATCGCTGCAAGCCGGCTTCGAGTTGCGCACGTGGGCAGGTGTAGGAAATGCGCAGTGCGCGCGGCTCGCCGAACGCGGAACCGGGCACGCAGGCCACGCTTTTCGATTCCAGCAACGCGGCGCAGAAATCGACGTCGTTGTCGATGAGCATGCCGTTGTGCGATTTGCCGAACGCTACCGAAATATCGGGGAATGCATAGAACGCGCCCTGCGGGCGCGGGCACTTCACGCCGGGAATCGACAGCAGCGCGTCCAGTACTTCATCGCGGCGACGCGCGAATTCCGCGCACTTCTCTTTCGTGACTTCCTGCGAACCGGTCAGCGCCGCGACCGCAGCGGCGGTGACGATTTCCGGAAGGTTGGTGATGTGATTGGAGTTTAGCGTCACGATTGCATTCGCGAGCTGCTCCGGCGCGGCGACGAAGCCCACGCGCCAACCTGGCATGCCATAGGTTTTGGATAGTGAATCCACGAACGCGGTGCGTTCGCGCAGCTCCGGTTTGAACTGCACGAAGTTGTGATAACCCACTCCGTCGAACACCATGCGGTTGTAGATGTCGTCGGTGATGACCCAGGTG
>DATFCO010000287.1:0-4594 GCA_035253005.1 Rhodanobacteraceae bacterium | reverse complement strand
GTACAACGCGCTGAAGAACGAAAACCTGGACGTGGTGACGGTGTATCCGCCAATCCGCGTATGGGGCACGATCGGCTTTATCATTGCGACCTGGACGGTGAGCCTGCTGCACTTCGAAACGTCGGCGATGCAGTTCCGCGTCGCGGCGGCCGCGTCGCTGATCCTCGGCACCTACGCGTTCACGCTGCCGCCCTGCCCGCCCAGACTCGATGCCGCGCACAGCTGCACGCTGGCCGATCGTCTAGGTTTGACTTCGTTCGTGCTGTTCCGCGATCCGCAGATGGCGGTGTTCTTCGTTTTCGCGATGTTGCTGGGCGCGGCGCTGCAATTGACCAATGCCTACGGCGACACCTTCCTGCACGATTTCGCCAAACTGCCCGCGTACCAGGGCCTGCTCGCGGTGAAATATCCCGCGATCATCATTTCAATCTCGCAGGTTTCGGAAACGCTGTTCATCCTCACCATTCCGTTTTTCCTGAAGCGCTTCGGCATCAAGGCCGTGATGACGATGAGTATGCTGGCGTGGTTCTTCCGCTTCGGCCTGTTCGCGTTCGGCGATCCGGGCCCAGGCCTGTGGATGATCGTGCTGTCCTGCGTGGTGTACGGCATGGCGTTCGATTTCTTCAATATTTCCGGATCGCTGTTCGTCGAAGGCCAGGCCGATCCGAAAATCCGCGCCTCCGCGCAAGGCCTTTTCATGCTGATGACCAACGGCATCGGCGCGGTGCTGGGCAGTCTGATCGCGGGCTGGGCGATCGATACGTTCTTCACCGATCACGCCTGCAATGATTCGATCGCGATCTGCAAGAACTGGCACGGCATCTGGAGCGCCTTCGCGCTGTATGCGCTCGGCATGGCGATCGTCTTCGTGCCGCTGTTCCGGCCGAAACCGAAGCCCGCGTCCGCGAATACCGAACGCGCGCTGGCCGATCACTTCGTCGACCGCACATGAATTCGACTATGCCGCAGGTGATCGTGGTCGGCAGTTACAACCGCGACCACGTCTGGCGCGTGGACCGCTTTCCGAAAGAAGGTGAGACGCGTCTGGGACGCACGTTTTCCACGGACCCCGGCGGCAAGGGATTCAATCAGGCGATCGCATGTCATCGACAAGGTGCGCAGACATTGTTTGTCGGCGCAATCGGAAACGACGAACTCGGTGCGCGCGCGCAACAGGATGCACGGGACGAATCACTGCCCTGCCGCTGGCAAACCCTCGAAGATCATCCCACCGCTTCCACCGCGGTCTGGGTGGACGACGAAGGCAACAATTGCATCGTGGTGAATCCCGGTGCGAACGCGCATCTCGATTCCGCATTCATTCGCGCGCAGCGCGATGCGTTCGCGAACGCGAAACTGCTGCTGGTGCAACTCGAAACGGGTCTGGAAGCGATCGAAGCGGCGATGAACCTCGCGCGCGACCGCGGTTTGTTCCGCGCGTTGAATCCCGCGCCGGTGCATCCACAATTGACGCTGACGCTGCTGCGCGCCGCCGACCTGATCACGCCCAACGAAACCGAATTCGCGCAATTGTGCGGGCGTTTTTTGGACGTCGATGTCGATGCGAACGCATTGGTCGCGATGAGCGATGCCACCCTGCACGCGCTGGCACGGCGGCTGTCACCAAACGCGACGGTCGTGATCACGCTGGGCGCCAATGGCTGCTTCGTTTCGCACGATGAGCAGCAACGGCGCGGCGATGCGGCCTCGTCTTATCGCCTTCCCGCGGAAAAGGCGAACGTGATCGACACCACCGGCGCCGGGGATTGTTTCTGTGGAGCGCTGGCTGCGGCGATGCTGCGCTTCGAGGGCAAGCCGTTCGCGGATGCCGTGTGCCATGCCAACCGCGCCGCGGCGCTCAGCACCGAACGTCCCGGTGCTGCATCGTCGATGCCGCGGTACGATGAGGTTGTGGCACGCTTCGGATCACCGTCCGATTGAGGATCGCATGGCCGACTACCGCTACGTCGCCGACTGGATGCAGCTCGATCCCGCGATGGGCGAAACCATCCGCGCGTTCTGGCTGCGCGAGCAGGCCAATGTCGAAGGCGAGCGCGCCACGCAGCGCCTGAACGAAGTTGTCGCGCACGTGCTGGATGCGAACGGCGAACTGGCCGCGGTGTCCACCGCCACGCCGAAGATCCTGCCGCGGCTGGGCCAGCCGATGTACTACTACCGCTGCTTCGTCGGCAGGAAATGGCGCTCCAGCAAACTGGTGCGGCCGCTGCTGCGTTACACGCAAAAAATCCTGGAAGACTACGCGCGCAAGAACAACTACCCCTGCATCGGCGTGCTACTGGAACTGGAGAACGAAGGCTTCGCCGACACCCTGCGCTGGGCGCACTGGCCCAATATCGGGTTTTCCTACATCGGCGTCAGCCCGCGCGGCCTGGAATTGCGCGTGTGGTATTTCCGCGGCGCGAAATTAAAGACGCCGGAGGAAGTGGCAGCTCTGGTGCGGGTAAATCAATAATTGAGGGACTAATGCTTTCTATACCAGCGTTCTGCGACACCTGCGGCACGGTATTCCATTCGGGAATAGCGGTAGAGAACGTCGCGCGCGCTACGTTTATTAGTAACAGTGCAGGTCCCTGTCCGCCTGCGGAGGTCGCGGTCACGTACCAGATGGAATTTTCAAATTTACTGGAAATACGATTGAAATCCTCTCTGCCCCCGAGCGAACTGTTGATGAACTTAGAAGTTTAGCTAAAATTCTCAGCGAAGCAAAAGAGAAAAAACAGTCTGAAGAACAAATATCAGCGCGAATTAAAAAAGAGGTACCTGCACTTTCAAAGCTCACTGAGCTCTTGCCAAAGAACCGATCGGAGTTATATGGGTTTATTGCACTATTGCTAACAACGGTTCAACTTCTTACTCAAACTCACTCGTCCTCTCAAGTTCCGATTACGATCAATGTCAATCAAGTAATCAGCAAAACGATCGCGCAAGGCAATCAGGTAGTTGCCAAGTCCCCGGAATCACGAAAGAAGGTCGCTCGCAATGCTCAGTGCCCGTGCGGAAGTGGAAAGAAGTATAAGAAGTGCTGCGGAGCGCACAGGTAACATTTCAATTAATCAGTTGAGCAACTTTGCACTGCTGCGTCTACTCAATAGTCCGAGCTAATCCGACGCCTCTCTATCGCCATACTTCGCCCATGCATATCGGCCCTTACGCTATCGATTCTCCCGTCGTGCTCGCGCCGATGGCGGGCGTCACCGACAAGCCGTTCCGCCAGCTCTGCAAGAAGCTCGGCGCAGGTTTGGCCGTGTCGGAGATGACGACGGCCGATCCGCGCTTGTGGAACACCACGAAATCATTGCGGCGCATGGATCATGCGGGCGAACCCGATCCGGTGTCGGTGCAGATCGCGGGTTACGATCCGACGATGCTGGCCGATGCCGCGCGCTACAACGCCGCCAACGGCGCGCAAATCATCGACATCAATATGGGTTGCCCGGCGAAGAAGGTCTGCAACGTGTGGTCGGGCTCGGCGCTGCTGCAGGACGAACCGCTGGTCGCGCGCATCTGTTCCGCCGTGGTGGAAGCGGTCGACGTACCGGTGACGCTGAAGATCCGCACCGGCTGGGATCGCGAGCACAGGAACGTGCTGAACGTCGCGCGCATCGCGCAGGATTGCGGCATCGCAGCGCTCGCCGTGCACGGCCGCACGCGCGCGGACAAATACGAAGGTATCGCCGAATACGACACCATCGCCGAGGTGAAGGCGAGCGTTTCGATTCCGGTGATCGCCAACGGCGATATCGATTCCCCGGCGAGGGCGCGCTTCGTGCTCGACTATACGAAGTGCGACGCGGTGATGATCGGCCGACCCGCGCAAGGGCGGCCGTGGATCTTCCGCGAGATCGCGCACTACTTGTCCACCGGCGAACTGCTCCCCGAGCCGCCGTTGCGCGAAGTGCGCGACATCCTGCTCGGACACCTGCATGACTTGTACGCGTTTTACGGCGAACACATGGGCGTGCGTATCGCGCGCAAGCATCTGGGCTGGTATGCGAAAGATCGTTCCGAGAACGCGAGTTTTCGTGCAGTGGTCAATGCGGCGGAAACCGCGCACGAACAACTGCGCCTGACGCGCGAGTATTTCGATGCGCTGGAGAGCGCCGCCGCCGGGGCATTCGCGTGGGCGGCGTAGTGCCCCTCACCCGGCCTTCGGCGAAGAAAGACGACGCTTCGCGTCCCCTCTCCCCGCTCGCGGGGAGAGGGAAACGAGCGCGCAGCGCGAGTGGGTGAGGGGCGCCGATTCACGCAAACCCTGCCGCATCCATGTATCATGGCCGGCCAATCCATCCTTCCATCCGCATAAAGGGATACAACCCACGATGAGCAGCTACCTGTTCACCTCCGAATCGGTGTCCGAAGGCCATCCGGACAAGGTCGCCGACCAGATTTCCGACGCGGTGCTGGATGCGATCCTGGCGCAGGACAAGCACGCGCACGTGGCCTGCGAAACGCTGGTCAAGACGGGCGTCGCCATCGTGGCCGGCGAGATCACCACCAATGCCTGGGTGGACATCGAAGCGCTGACGCGCAAGGTCATCCTCGGCATCGGCTACAACTCTTCCGACGTCGGTTT
>DATFCO010000286.1:0-6465 GCA_035253005.1 Rhodanobacteraceae bacterium | reverse complement strand
CGCCATCGCCGACGCGGCCCGCGCGTGTGCGGCCATAGCCCAGATGCACGGTCACGCTGCGCGGCGCCTGCCCCGGCATGATCCATACCGGCGCGCGCAGTTTTCGTCCGCGCGAACGCAGTTCGATCACGTCGCCGTTGTTCAATTGATATTTCTTCGCCAGCGCGGGAGAGATGAGCGCGACGTTGTCCCAGGTCAGTTGCGTCAGCGGCTTGGGCAGTTCCTGCAACCAGCCGTTGTTGGTCCACTCGCCATCACCGATGGTGGGGTCGGGGCGGAAGAGCAATTCGAGTTTCGATTCGCCTTGTGCGCTCGCCCCCTCACCCCGGCCCTCTCCCCGCAGGGGAGAGGGAGAAAAACCTGCGGCACTTGTTGATGTATTGCCGCCCGGAGAATTCATCTCTCTCCTTGGGGGAGAGGTCGACGAGCGCGCAGCGCTCGGCGGGTGAGGGGGTGGCGAGGCGTTCGGCTGATTCGATGCAGGCGTGTTCGAAATGCTAGTGTTTGCGACAATCCCTGCCTGCAACGCCGCGTTCCACGCAGTGTCGTCCTGCAGCTGCGTCGTCCATTGCTGCCGCACCAGCGCACGGCCATCGACGAAATCGCCGTTCAATAGCAGCGACATCAATTCGATCGCCGACTTGCCGCCGTACAGCGGCGCGATCAGCGGTTGCGCGATCGAAGCCGTGCCGTCGAACACCGCATCGCCCCAAGTCTCCAGTTCGTGCGCCATCGGCAGATGCCATTCCGCCAGCGCACCGGTTTCGTCGCGGTACAAGCCCAGGTGCAGCAGATGCGGCACGCGCTTCAACGCAGCGGAGAATTCAAGATCGGCCGGTGCGTCGTAAACCGGATTGCCCCCGAGCACCAGCAATGTATCGACCCGCCCCGCACGCATCGCGGTCGTCAACGCGCGCAGCGAACCGTCGTCTCCGGATTGCGGATCCAGCGCTTGCGCCGGCAGCGCTTCGATCGGTGCACCGTATTCGATCGTCGTGCCGACGTTGCCCAGCGCGGAATTCACCGCGCGCGCTAGTGCATGCACTACCGGCGGTTGGGCGAAACCGGCGACGATCAACGATGCGCCATGCGCCGCGCGCAAATCGTTGACCAACGCGTCCAGCCAGCGTCCGTGTTGCACTGATTGCGATGCGGAGCCCGCGTTCGCGGCGATCAACCGCTGCGCCAGCTCGCGCGCGAATTCCGCGATGCGCGCGGATTCCAACGGCAGACGATGATCCGCCATCATTCCAGTAATCGAAGGCGTGGGCTCGACCACAAACAGCCGCGACATCGCGCCGCGTTCCGGATCGCGCGTGGAAATGAAATCGCGTGAATAACGCACGCCGGCTGCAGGATCGGAAAGAAAATCCGCATCCAGCGAGAGAATGACTTTGGCGCGATCGAAGCGATAGCGCACCGACATCGGCGCGCCGTTCGCATCCGTACCGCGCGACAGCGAAGAACCACCGGGCTCGTGCACGTGCCAGCGCGCATTCGGATATTTTTTCTGCAGGGCGCCGAGTTGCGCGGCGAGCGTGGGCGAAGTGATCGTGCGGGTCAGCACGCGCAGACCTTGTCCGCCGTTGCGATCGAAACGCGAACGCAGTGCAAACCACGTATCGGCGAAGTCGTCCCAGGTCGCAACGGTTTCGCCGTGCATCACCGATTGCGAGCGATCCGGATCCCACAATTGCAGGATCGCCGCCTGCGCGAAGATGTCGGTGGCGCCGAGGCTGGCCGGATGCTGCGGATTGCCTTCGACTTTGGTAGGCCGGCCCTCGTCGCTGCGCACCAGCACACCTTGCGCATAACCGTTGCGTGTCAGCGTGGTGGCGAAGTAACGCGGCAGGCCGGTGGCCCATTCGTCCTGCCCGTGCACGTAAGGCACCAGTTGCGTCTGCGGTGGGTGACTGCACGCGGTCAAGCCGGCCAGGGCCATCGATGCGCCGATGAATTTTAGAAATCCGCGCCGGTCCAGCGGTGCGCCTTGCGCGAGTTGCGGGAACTGCGTCTTCAGCCAAGCCTGAAAACCTTCCGCATCCGCCAGTTCTTCGAGCGACCGCCAATAGCGCGGTCCGCGCGCATCGCGCAACTGCGTGCGTGCGGCATCGAGATCGAACGGCGGTGGCTGCATCGATGACATCAGCGGTGGCAGACGGAGCAATCCGTCAGCCTCCGCGTGTCGATGTGATATTCGCGTACAAGTTTTTCGCCGAGCGCGAGTTGATCTTTCGATCGCCAGCTCATGCTGAAGACCTGATCGCGCGGGCGCAGGTAGTTCTGCGGCGCGCGATGGCAATCCAGGCACCACTGCATCGTCAGCGGCGCCACGCGCGCCATCAGCGGCATTTCGTCCACGCGGCCGTGGCAAGTTTCGCAGCCGACGCCTTTGCTGATGTGGATCGAGTGATCGAAATAGACGAAATCCGGCAGCTTGTGCAGCCGCTGCCAATGGAACGGCACGCCGCTTTCGTACGCGGTAATCAGCGGCTTCAGCATCGGCTGATCGGTGTAGAGCTGCGAGTGGCAGGTCATGCAAGTCGAGAGCGGCGGAATGCCCGCGAACGCCGAGCGCTCGACCGAGGCGTGGCAATAGCGGCAATCGATACCGTCGTCGCCGACGTGGTGCTTGTGGCTGAAGGGAATCGGCTGTTCCAGCGCGTCATGTACGCCGGCGGGATACGCCATCACCGCGCGCCACAACAGGATTACCGCAATCACGATGACCACCGCGGCTAACGCGCCGAGGCGGAATGCGAAACCGAAATGCCTGGAGAAAATCTGCGCCAACCCACCATCCTTGTGCGAGGCCGCGCGCGTGCACCACGCAAGCGCGGCAAAGTTGCAGCTCTTTCACATTAGCGCAAAGCGAACACGCGGCGCAAAGAGCGGCCTGCCGCAACCCGGCGCGAATCGAATTTCGCGCAGGATTGACAAAGCGCGCTGCAAAGTATGCGATTTGGCGTGCGGTGTCGTGCGCAGGAGTGCGACGAAGATGCAGCGCCGCCGACAAGGACAGTCGTTCGCATGCCCACGAAGCAGCAAATCGGAATCGGTGCGCTCGGCTCGCTCGCAATACTGGCGGGCGCCGCGGCGCTGCGGCGTCGATCCGGATCAGGCAGCGCTCTCCGCCGTGCATCGCGCGACATCTTCGGCCCTTCCCGGAAACGCGCGGTCATCAAGGCCGCGCATCGGTTGAACCGTGCTTCGGGCCTGATCGCGACCTCGACTTTGCTGGACAGTGCGATCGAACACTATCGCGGTTCGTTCCACAACAAGGCGATGATCACGCCCATCATGGTTTCGGCGGCGACGCTGGCGGTCAGCGCGCACGGCACCGGCGATCATCGCGCCAGCGCGCATGAGGTGCGCGACCCGGTCTATCTCGCCGCGGCGCTGACCGGCCTGGTCGGCACCGGATTCCACATCTACAACATCACCAAGCGGCCCGGCGGTTTCTCCTGGCAGAACCTGTTTTACGGTTCGCCGCTCGGTGCGCCTGCGGCCGTGGCGCTTTCGGGGTTGCTCGGCTATTACTCGGAACGCTTGCGCGACAGCGGTTCGCGCAGCGTTCGCGTGTTCGGGTTCCGCGCGGGACGAGCGCTGGCCGCGCTCACCAGCATCGGCTTGGTCGCGACCGCGGCCGAAGCTGGACTGCTGCACTTTCGCGGCGCCTACCACGACCCTTTCATGTACGTGCCGGTCACGGTGCCACCCGTGGCCGCGGCCTTGCTCGCGGAAACCGCATCGAGTCATCCCGAGAGGCCGCGGCGTTTCACCAAATGGTGGCTGCGGCTGACCGCAGCGATCGGCTTCATCGGCGCGGGTTTCCACGCCATCGGCGTGCATCGCAACATGGGCGGCTGGCGCAACTGGAAGCAGACCGTATTGAACGGACCGCCGGTGCCGGCGCCGCCGAGTTTCACCGGCCTTGCATTGGCGGGGCTCGCCGCGCTGGGGCTGTTGTCGGAGCATCCCGATGCGTGAGCGTTATCCCGGTTACGACGTCCTGAAGAAACGCGACACGCCGTCATGGAACACCGCGACGCGCGCGGTGATCGATGCCCGCTTGCAAGTCGTCAATGCGCCGAAATTTTTCAGTGCTGAAGAATGGCAGACGCTCATTGCGGTGTGCGAGCGCATCGTGCCGCAACCGAAATCGCGACCGCCGGTGCCGATCGCCGCGCTGGTTGATCGCAAGTTGTTCGACGGTGATCGCGAAGGCTATCGCGTCGCGTCGTTGCCGCGGATGCAGGAAGCGTGGCGGCGCGGATTGGCTGCACTGGATGCCGCGGCGCATTCGAAACACGGTCGGCGTTTCCATTTTCTGCCCGGTGCACAGCAGGACGAACTGCTGAGAGCGATGCAGCACGGCAAGCTCGATGGGCCCGAATGGGGCGGCATGCCTTGCGATACGTTTTTTTCGCGCCGGCTCGCGCACGACATCGTCAACGCGTATTACTCGCATCCGACGGCGTGGAGCGAAATCGGTTTCGGTGGACCCGCCAGCCCGCGCGGATACGTGCGCATGTATTTCAACCGCCGCGATCCGTGGGAAGCGGTGGAAGCCAAGCCGGGTGAGGAAGAGAAGGCACGCAGGGTCAACGAACATGTTGGATGATGCCCTGCACACGCCGCGCGGCAAACACGGCCGTGCGCCCGATCCATTGCGCGTCGGCGGCTGGACGCCGATGCGCGAATTCCGCGATGACGAGGAAGTGGATTTCGCGATCGTCGGCACCGGCGCCGGCGGCGGTACGCTTGCCGCCAAACTCGCCGAAGCGGGATTTTCGGTGATCGGCTTCGATGCCGGTGCGTGGTGGCGACCGCTGGAGGAATTCGCTTCCGACGAAACGCATCAGGCCAAGTTGTACTGGACAGACGAGCGCATCTGCGACGGCGACAACCCGCTGCAACTGGGCAGCAACAACAGCGGCAAGGCCGTCGGCGGTTCCACCGTGCACTTCGCGATGGTGTCGTTGCGCTTCCGGCCCGAGTGGTTCAAGGCGCGCAGCGTGCTGGGCTACGGCGCGGACTGGCCGCTGGACTGGCGCGAGATGTGGAACTACTACACCGAAGTCGAGCAGGCGCTGAAGATCGCCGGGCCCGTCACCTATCCCTGGGGTCCGCCGCGGCCGCGATATCCCTACCGCGCGCACGAGATCAATGCCTCGGGTTGGGTGCTGGCGCAGGCCTGCGAAGCGATGGGAATCGAGTGGACGGAAACGCCGCTCGCCACCGTGTCGGCGCCTCGCGGGCAGTCGCATCCCTGCGTGTATCGCGGCTTCTGCGTGATCGGCTGCTCGACGAACGCCAAACAAAGCGCGCTGATCACCTGGATTCCGCGCGCGGTGAAGGCCGGTGCGGAGATCCGCGATCTCGCGATGGTCGGGTGCATCGAAACCGATAGCCAGGGCCGCGCCACCGGCGTGCACTACCACCGCGAAGGGCAATGGCGCTTCCAGCGTGCGCGCAACGTGGTGGTGGCAGGCTACGCGATCGAGACGCCGCGGTTGCTGTTGAATTCCGCCAACGCGAAATTTCCGGATGGCCTGGCCAACAGCTCCGGCCTGGTCGGCAAGAACCTGATGACACAAACCAACCAGGGCGTGTACGGGCTGATGGAAGACGAGATCCGCTGGTACAAGGGCCCGCCTTCGCTCACGCTCACCGAGCACTGGAACTACGCCGACGAAGGCAAGGATTTCTTCGGCGGCTATTGCTTCATGTCGCAAGGGCCGCTGCCGGTGACCTGGGCTTCCACGCAAGTGGGCAATCGCGGCCTGTGGGGCGAGGCGCTGCTGCGCGAAATGGAGAAGTACAACCACCAGGTCGGCTTCAAGATTTGCGGCGAGGTGCTGCCGCAGGAGCGCAACCGCGTCACGCTGGCGGACGAGAAGGATCAGTACGGATTGCCGATCGCGCGCGTGACCTTCTCGCTGTGCGACAACGACAAGGCGCTGGTGAAACATTCGGTCGACTACATGACGCAATGCCTGGAAGCCGTTGGCGCGCGCGATATCTGGGTCGAGGAAGACGATACCGCGCATCTCAACGGCACCGCGCGCATGGGCGACGATCCACGCACCAGCGTGGTGAATGCCGATTGTCGCAGTTGGGACATCCCAAATTTGTGGATTTGCGACGGCTCGGTGTTTCCCACCGTCGGCGGCGCCAATCCTTCGCTGACGATCCAGGCGATCGCCTGCCGCACCGCCGATCGCATCCGCGAGATGGCCGCGCGTGGAGAACTGTGAACGGTCGCGTACACATTTCGCACACTTTTGACTTGATTCACCGCAAACTCGTTCTTTTCCGATTGCGCAGGAGTGCGCACGCGCCGCCTACAAGGAGGTAGCAATGGCAGCCACCGTCAGTGATTTCCTGATCCATCGTCTGCACGAGTGGGGCGTGCGCCGCATCTACGGTTATCCCGGCGACGGCATCAACGGCCTGATGGGC